>JALZGD010000177.1 GCA_030861205.1 Actinomycetota bacterium | reverse complement strand
AAACACGGGCGACGGGATCGTCTTCGATAGCACCGTCCAATTGACGCAGGCCGCTGCGAGTCAACGCTTCCAGGGACAGGCGCCATGAGGAATCGAACGCGCCTTCTCGTTGCGATCGCGATCGCCGTTGTCGTGAACATCCTGTTCCTGTTGTTCTTCGTCCAGCCGCGTCGGTCCGACCTGTCGGCAGCACGCGCTCAGGCCGATACGGCCGAGCAGCAGACACAACAGTTGCGCGCGACGCTCGCGCAATTGAGGTCGCTGCAACAGCAGGCCCCCAAACTGCAATCGCAATTGGCCGACTTCCAGCAGCTCGTTCCCGACAACAACGAGGTGCCGCACTTCATCTTCCAGGTGCAACACGCCGCCGATCAGGCCGGTGTGAGCTTCCTGGCGATCGAGCCTGAGATCCCGAAGGCGCCGCCTGAGGGCGCGCAACTCGCAGAGGTACGGATCTCGATCGGAGCGGACGGCGGCTACTTCGCCCTGCAGGATTTCATCCGACGCCTCTACGCCCTGCAGCGCGCGACACGGATCGACACGTTGACGCTCTCGACGGAAGGTGGGACATCCGGCTCGTCGAATCCGAGCCCGGCGCCGAGCGGCAGTCCCGGCACGACCTCACCGTCGACGTCGGCGAGCGAGATCGACATCAAACTCTCGATGGACGTCCGGATCTTCTTTGCTCTGCCGTCCGGAGCCACGGGTGGGGCGACCGCGCCCATCCAGCCGGCTCCGGTGCAACCGTCGACCGCGCCTGCGGGCGCCGCATCCCCGAGCCCAGGAGCCTGATCGTCATGGAAGACAACGTCGTGCAATCACGGACGAGTGTCACGAGGCGCAGGGTCATCATCGGCGTCGCCGCGGGATGTGTGGCGTTGCCGACCTTCTTCCTCCTGACGCACGGCAACGCGCAGACGAACCCTCAGCCGTTCGCTCCGCCGAGCTTCCAGGCCGCGGCTCCCGAAGCCCCAAAGGCGGACGGCGGCACGCATCACCCGATCGAGACGTTCCAGGTGTTCGCGCCGCGAGACCCGTTCCAACCGGTCGTGATCGCGCGAGCGGGGTCGGCGACGGGGTCCCAGGAGTCGTCTACAACGCAGGTCGTCGACACGACGACGGACGGGAGCTCGGCGTCCGGATCCAGTTCGTCCGACGGAAGCGTGTCGGTCACGGGTCACCGCGTGAAGCTGATCGACACCTTCACGCAAGGGGGAACGGAAAAGGCGCGCGTAGAGGTCGACGGAACCGTCTACACCGTGGCGGCAGGCCAGACGTTCGCAACGAACTTCAAGCTGTTGTCGATCCAGAACAAGTGCATCACGGCCTTCTTCGGAGACGACCAGTTCTCTTTGTGCGAGGGCGAAGAGATTCTCAAGTAGCTGCTTCTAGACTGACCGACGATGAGTCGGTTGCGCTATCTCACTGCAGGGGAGTCCCACGGGCAAGCTCTCGTGGCGATCATCGAAGGCCTCCCTGCAGGTCTCCCGATCCGAGCCAAGTCGATCGAGGACGAGCTCGTCCGCCGGCGCGCCGGGTACGGACGCGGCCCCCGCATGAAGATCGAGAAAGATGCTCTGACGATCGTTTCCGGTGTCCGCGGCGGCAAGACGATCGGGAGCCCTGTGGCGATAACGATCGCCAACACGGAATGGGACAAGTGGAGCCACGTGATGTCCGTCGAGGACGAGCCGGGCGGGCGTGCGCTCACGCGGCCTCGACCGGGTCACGCAGACCTGCCCGGGATGCTGAAGTACGGGTTCGACGACGCGCGCAACGTCCTGGAACGAGCAAGCGCCCGGGAGACGGCGGCGCGCGTTGCCATAGCGGCTCTTGCGAAGAATCTGCTTGCGCGAGTGGGTACCCGCATCGTGTCGCACGTCGTGAGCATCGGCAGCGCGGTCGTTCCGGAAGATGCTCCCGTGCCGGGGCCGAACGACCTCGACGCCGTCGATTCGTCGTCGGTTCGCTGCTTCGACGACGCGACGACACAAGAGATGGAGCGCGCGATCGACGAAGCTCAGCAGGCCGGCGACTCGCTGGGCGGCGTCGTAGAGGTGCTCGCGTTCGGCGTCCCGCCCGGGCTCGGCAGCCACGTCCACTGGGACCGCAAGCTCGATGGCCGGCTCGCCGGCGCTCTCATGGCGGTCCCGGCGATCAAGGGCGTCGAGATCGGTGACGGATTCGAGGTTGCTCGCGGGCCCGGCTCGCAAGCGCATGACGAGATCGAGCCCGACCTGTCTCGGGCAACCAATCGCGCCGGCGGGACAGAAGGCGGGATGTCGATCGGGGGGACGATCAGGGTCCGGGCCGCGATGAAGCCGCTGTCGACGTTGAAGAAGCGTCTGCGCACCGTCGACCTCGCGACCGGGGGACCCGACGAGGCCTTTCAGGAGCGAACCGACGTCTGTGCCGTCCCCGCTGCCGCCGTCGTGTGCGAAGCGGTAGTTGCCCTCGTGCTGGCCGATGCCGTGATGGAGAAGTTCGGGGGCGACACGATCGAAGACCTGGAAGCGGCGGTCGCCCATTACCTAAAGAGGATCGACAAGGCTCTGGGTCGTTGATCGTCCTGATCGGGTTCATGGGGGCGGGGAAGTCGACGGTCGGGACCGCTCTCGCAGCGCGCCTCGGCCAACCGTTCGTGGACACCGATTCGCTCATCGAGGAGCGTGAGGGGCGTCCGATAGCGGAGCTGTTCGCGGCCGAAGGGGAGGGACATTTCCGGGCCCTCGAGCGAGATGTCGTTCTCGAGGTGCTGGCGGACGGGTCCGGTATAGCGGCTCTCGGAGGGGGATCGGTGACGCACCCGGAGGTCCGGACGGTTCTCGCGGGTCACGAGGTCGTGTACCTCAGTGTCGAGCTCGATGAAGCCCTACGCCGGCTCTCGGGGGACGCGACGCGACCGTTGTTGCAGAAAACTGACGAGTTACCGGTCCTGCACCAATACCGCCGGTCGCTTTACGAAGAGGTCGCAACGGTCACGATCGCAACGGACGGCCGATCCGTCGCCGAATGCGCCGACGAGATCGCAGGGATCCTGGCCACTCAGCGACGCAGCGCGGCCCCCGACGTGGACATCGCCCGGGTCGATCTCGCCGACCGCGGCTACGACGTCGTGGTCGGCGATGGGGTGACCACACGGTTCGCCGACTGGCTGCCTGCCGATCTCGAACCCGAGCGAGCGTTCATCGTCACGCACGAGTCGCTCAGTGCAGTCGCCCGGTCGATCGCGACGTCGTTGGGGAGCCGCGGCATCGTCACCGCGATAGAAGCGCTGCCGGAAGGAGAGCGATCCAAGTCGGTCGCGTCTGCCACGTCGTTATGGGATCGCATGGCCGGCGCGCGTCTCCATCGCAGCGACATCGTGGTCGGGGTGGGCGGTGGCGTGATCACGGACGTCGCGGGGTTCGTGGCATCGACGTACAACCGCGGTGTCCCGGTGGTGCACGTGCCTACGACACTGCTCGCGCAAGTCGATGCGGCGATCGGCGGGAAGACGGGTGTCGATCTCACCGCCGGCAAGAATCTGGTCGGGACGTTCCATCAACCGGCGGTTGTCATAGACGACGTCTCTCTCCTTGCGTCCCTACCGGCAGAGGAGATGCGTAGTGGGCTGGCGGAAGTGATCAAGGCGGGCTTCATCGCTGACGCCTCACTCGTCGAACTCGTGGAGCGTCAACGAGACGCCATCCTGCAGGGCGATACAACGGTCCTTCGAGAGGTCGTCGTACGCGCGGTGTCGATCAAAGCCGAGATTGTGGCGAGGGACGAGCGCGAATCGAGCGTCAGAGCGATCCTGAACTACGGTCACACGTTCGCGCATGCGATAGAGACGCTTCATCTCTACGAAGGGATCCGCCACGGCGAGGCGGTGGCCGTCGGTATGATGGCTGCTGCCTACCTCTCGAACGAGTTAGGCCGCCTGTCGCAGGACGAGGTCGAGCGCCACCGACAGGTCATTTCCCACGTCGGCCTGCCGGTCACGATGGACCTCGAGCTGGATGACCTCGAGCGCGTGTGGGCGCTCGACAAGAAATACGAAAGAGGTGTGAGGTTCGTGGTGCTTGATGCGATCGGCAAGCCGGTGACCGGAGTGACCGCGCCGCGACGGGCCCTTGAGAAAGCGATCGAAAGGCTCGCGCGATGAAGGTCCTGGTGATCCACGGCCCCAATCTCAACCTGTTGGGCTCGCGTGAGCTTTCGGTCTACGGCTCCGCGACGTTGGACGACGTGAATGATGTCATCAGAAAGGCCGCTGCAGAGCTCGGCTGCGAGGTCGAGATACACCAGACCGCGCGCGAAGGCGAGATCATCGAGCTCCTACACAGCGCGATCGACAACGTTCAGGGCGCGGTTCTCAATCCCGCTGCGTATGCACACACGAGCCGCGCTATCGCCGACGCGATCCGAGCTGTGCCGTATCCCGTCATAGAGGCACACCTGTCGAACATCCATGCCAGAGAACCGTGGCGCCGTCACTCAGTTACTGCGGAGGCTGCACGCGGGATCGTGTGCGGCCTCGGGTCTCATTCGTACGTAGCCGCGTTACGAGCGATAGTCGAGGTCGATAGCGATGGCTAATCGCTCTGCGCGCTTGGAGAGGGTTCGCAACGCGCTTTCGTTTACGGATTGCGACGCGCTGCTCGTTACGAACCTGACGAACGTTCTGTATCTGACGGGGTTCTCGGGGACGAACGCGCAGCTTCTGGTCACGCCCTCGAGTGCTGTCTTCTTCTCCGATCCTCGCTACGAAGCACGCGCGGCGGACCTCGTCGAAGAAGCGGACATCCACATCTACCGCGACAAGCTGACAGACGTCTTGGGGGATCATCTTCAGAAAGCGAACGTCGCGAAGCTCGGCATCGAAGCAGAGACCGTCACCGTCGGAGAATTGGATCGCCTCGGTGAACGGCTGCCCGGTGTGCGGCTCGAGTGGACGCAGGGGCTGATCGAAAAGGTGCGGCGCGCCAAGGATCCGGAAGAGATCGCGTTGATCCGTCGCGCGGTTGAACTGGCGGACGAAGCCTTCACCTGGGCGCTCGATCGGATAGTTCCCGGCGTGACCGAGCGCGAGCTGGCGTTAGACCTGGAAGTGAAGATGCGGCAGTCGGGAGCCGACGACGTTTCGTTCGAGCCGATCGTCGGCGGGGGGATCCACTCCGCGCATATCCACCACAGCCCGTCGGAACGCGCCGCCGAGAAGGGTGACCTGATCCTTATCGACATGGGGGCCCGGTTCCAGGGCTATTGCTCGGATCTCACGCGGACGGTCGTGCTCGGTCCTGCTACCGATGACCAACGCCGCATCTACGGTCTCGTGCTCGAGGCGCAAGCTGCCGGCATCCGAGCGATATCCGCCGGAGCCTCCGGGCGGGACGTCGACGCACGGGCCCGCGAGGTCATCACCGAAGCCGGCTACGGGGACGAGTTCGGCCATGGGC
>JALZGD010000027.1:12864-14534 GCA_030861205.1 Actinomycetota bacterium | reverse complement strand
GGGCAATACGGCGTTCTGCGGAGTAAGGCGAGCCGGCGAGCCGGCCGGGCGCGTGTGTGAAACGGCGAATGCTGGCTATTTATGGGGAAGACGTTGCCGATGTGGCCGGTCCATCCGGCCCGCTTTTCCCTGCTAGGGGCGAGAAACAGGGGCTAGATGCCGATACGAACGAATCGCGTCTCCGGCCCAGGAACTTACAGGAATCGGGAGAATCATTACCCTGATAGAACTAGACAAGACGGGCACATCTCGCGGGATCAAAGGGGTCAAGACGTGGCTAACGCGGTCAATGTGCGCCCGGAGGCCGAAACGGTCCCCGAACGCAGACGGCGCGAGCGCCGGACCGGTGAACGACGCGCCCCCGAACGCGACTTCGAATCCGAGCGACGAACGCTTGTCCGACGCGAAGCGGACAGAAACGCGATCGCTCGCAGACGGCGCAGAGGTCGCTCGCAGGAAATGAACGGACGCGACAAGCGAACTTTCAGCCGAGCGGTTTTCGCGGCTTCACTCGGAACCACCACGTTCGTGCTCGGGACGTTGTCTCTCTACGCGGCGTACCTCCTTCGGGAGGGCTCGGTCTGTACGGGATTCTTCCGAATCTGTCACGATGCCGAGCCGTACCTGACCCTGCTCCCATTCGCCGGAGCGATCCGAGCGTTCCTCGCGGTTCGCCGACGCCCGTGGACGAAGCGTCGGCCCCACGGTTTCTTCGAGGAGACGGGTGAAGCCATTCGCGATGCCGCTTTGGGCACAGTGGCCATCGTCCTCTTCACTTTCTTCTTCCGATCCGGGTACCACTTCAGGGGTTTCTCCTATTCGAGGCTCGTCTTCGTCTTCGACTGGGTCTTCGCGACCGGGCTATCACTGGCGGTCGCAATCGGCGCCAAAGCGGTGCTATCCCGGATGCGACGATCGGGGCACGACCAGAGGAACGTCGTAGTCGTCAGCAGCACGCGTTCTACGCGCCCGGTGCGCGACGTCATCGATCGGTTCCCCGAGATGGGCTACCAACTCGTCGGTCGCATCGAGGTCGACCAAGTGACGGCCGAATCGACCTCCGCCTTGCAAGGCCAACTACTCCAGCTTGCGACCGAATGTGAGGTCGACGAAGTCCTGCTGTTACTTCCGCGGATAAATCACGCTGAGCTGTCGCAGCTGGTCAGTGCAGCCGAGCTCGCCCACATCGACATCAAAGCGGTGCCGGAGATCTTCGGCCTCCCGCCGACAAAGGTCTCCCTCGGGCAGTTCGGGAATCTTCCCGTTCTCGGACTACTCGAGGAGCCGCTGCCGGGCGGACGCCGCGTCGTCAAGAGAACGATGGACATCATCGTGAGCTCGATCCTCCTCGCGCTCACTGCGCCCGCCCAGGCCTTGATCGCAACCCTGGTCAGGTTGAGCTCGCCTGGTCCGATACTCGTGCGTCAGACCCGCGTGGGCATGGATGGGCGTCCGTTCGAGTTCCTGAAGTTCCGAACTATGTATGTCGACGTCGACGGCCAGGGGCACAAGGAATACATGTCTGCGCTCATCCGCGGGACCGCCGAGCCGACTGGCGACGATGCCGCGCTCTTCAAGCTCACCGACGACCCGCGCGTGACTTCGGTCGGTCGGTTCCTTCGCAAGTACTCGCTCGACGAGCTGCCGCAGCTCATCAACGTGTTGCGGGG
>JALZGD010000027.1:12258-12854 GCA_030861205.1 Actinomycetota bacterium | reverse complement strand
CCACGCGCACAGGGAGTTGATCGAGGCCGAGCTCCGCGGCGAACGGACCGCCGTGGGGGGCAGCACCAAACTCGGCCATGATCCCCGGATCACCCGAGCAGGGCGCTTCCTTCGCCGCACCAGCCTTGACGAGCTCCCGCAGCTGATCAATGTGTTGCGGGGCGACATGAGTCTGGTCGGACCGCGTCCGTCTCTGCCGTTCGAGGTGTCGATGTACGAGGACTGGCACCGTCGGCGTCTCGACACTCGGCCCGGCATCACGGGCCTCTGGCAAGTCAGCGGGCGATCCAAGATCGGCTTCCAAGAGATGGTGCGGTTGGACATCCAATACATCGAGCATTGGTCTCCACTCACGGATATCCAGATCATGGCGCGAACGATCCCCGCGCTACTCAGGAAAGAGACCGGCTAGCTCTCAGCGCTCCTGGCCGGTCACAATCTCGTTCAAGATCGTGGTGAAGCTGTGAACGTATTGGTCGTCACGAATATGTATCCGAACCCCCGTCGTCACTATTCGGGGATCTTCGTGCGCGACCTCGTAGAAGAGCTTCGCCGTCAAGGCGTGAACGTTGACGTCTTCTTCGTGAATCCAAAAG
>JALZGD010000027.1:11552-12248 GCA_030861205.1 Actinomycetota bacterium | reverse complement strand
CCTCACGACGCTGAAGTCGCTCGCGACAACGGTCGCCAACGGCCGATTCGACGTCATCCACGCGCAGCACTCCTATTGCATGCATCAACTTCGTGCGGTCGGGCAGTGGATCCCCCGCGAAACAAAGATCGTCTTTACGTGCCACGAGGGCGAGGCATCGGCAGCCCGGGACCTTGGTCGAGGACCACACGATCGCGGCCTACTCAAGAAACTCGCCTACTGGGCGACCCTCAAGAAGGTCGCTCTCTCGTACGCGGATGCCGTCGTGTTTGTGGACGATTCGATAGCGCGCGCCCTCTCTTACAACGGGTCGTACGAAGTCATCCCGCCCGGCGTCGACCTCCAGCGCTTTACCCCGATCGACAAGGCGGAGGCGAGACGAAATCTGGATCTTGCCGACGATCGACCAATCGTCTTGTTCCCGGCCGACCCGGCCCATAAGCCTTTCGTAAAGGGATACGACCTGTTTCAGCAGAGCCTCGAGCTTCTGCAACGGTCGCCGCAGGTGATCGTCGGCGGCGGGATCGACCACGAATCGATGCCGCTCTATATGAACGCGGCAGACGTTGTCGTCCAGACTTCTCGCTTCGAGGGATCGCCGAGCGTCATAAAAGAAGCGATGGCGTGTGAGCGACCGATCGTCTCAACCCCTGTAGGAGATGTTGAACGGCTGATCGAAGGCCTGCCGGGCCACTA
>JALZGD010000027.1:0-11542 GCA_030861205.1 Actinomycetota bacterium | reverse complement strand
TCTCCCGCCGTGCCGCAGGCGATCGCCGACGCGGTTGAGAGAGCACTCGATGGACCGGATCGGACGAGCGGGCGCAGTCGCTTGGCCGAACGAAACATCACGCTGGAACAGTCCACCCGGCGATACCTGGCCCTGTACGAGGAGAGTCGGCAGGGCACTGGCGGCGAACGCAAGCCGGGCGGACGCAAAACGGTCTTCGTGATCCGGCACGGTCCCTTCTACAAAGATCCTCGCGTAACCAAAGAGGTCATTGCCCTTCTCGAAGATTCAACGGTTGATGTGGTTGTTTTGTGCGCCGGAGCGGACATCGAGCCGTGGGTCCAGCATGAGCGACTCCGGGTCCTATATCTTCGTCGCTCTCCGATCTCGGAGAGTCCCGCAAGGCTCGCCCTGCAAGCGGTCGGGTTTGCGGTTCGCTGCTGGTGGGCCTTGCGCCGAACAGCGACGAATCCATCTAGCGTGATCGTCCACTCGATCCCGTCTTGGCTCCTGTTGGCTACGCGTTCTGCCAAGCGTCGCGGCGCGCGGGTCGTACTCGACCATCACGAGCCCGAGAGCGAGATGCTCGCCGAGGCGGGTGTGCCACCGTCGCTGACTCGCCTCTACGAGCGTGTTGAAGGACTCGCGATCCGCTCGGCCGACGCGGTAGTGGACGTGTCCCCCGTCATGGCAGAACGAAGCCGGCGCCTCGGCGCCAGGAGTCAGATGACCGTCGAGAACTCGCCGCTCGTGTTTGCCTCTAATGGAGATACAGCGCCACCGAGATGGGACCTCGCAGTCTTCGGATCACTGATCGAGCGCTACGACCTCACGACACTAGATGCGGCGCTTGAACTCATCCGCGATCCGATCGATGTCCTTCAGGTCGGCGAGGGACCGGAGTCGCTCGAGACGAACCACAGCGGGGGGCAGCTCACTAATTACGGCTACCTTCCTCCGCCGCGCCTGCAGGACATGCTGCGGCTCTGCAAGATCGGATTTGTGGGACTGAAGCCGTCCGCGTTCACTAACCTCGTCTGTCCCAATCGACTCTGGGAGCTCGTCGAGCTCAGGGTCCCGGCAGTCGTTCCTCGCACCGAATTGCTCACGGAGCTTCTCAGCCCGGACACGATCTTCTACGAGGGCGGAAACGCAGCGTCACTTGCACGAGCGATCGAGGCAGCCCTTGCATTGACAGATGACGAGCGACTGGCGATCACCAAGGAGAACTGCGAACGCCTGGCGCCCCGCTTCTGGAGTTCCGCAGCCCGAGACTTCGTCGACTTCTGCGTAGGCCGGGGCGGCATCCCCACGACCGCAGCATGAAGTTCGACGACCACTCGCCTGACGTCATCGTCGAAGGCCCAACATTGGTCGCGCGCGTCCGAAGGCAAGCGGGACAGCTTGGACGTGAGTACGGCACCGTCATCTTCGGTGTCGGGCTCACGCGTCTCATAACGTTCGTCGTGACAGCGCTGTTAGCGCGATCTCTCTCCGTTGCAGATTTCGGCGCTTACTCGATCGCATACACCGTCACGATTCTGCTTGCTCAATTGCCCAACATGCTCGACGCGTCATTCATCCGTCATTTCGCGATGGCAGACGACGACGTCGATCGGAAAAGCTATGTACGAGCGCATCTGTACATCAAGGCCGTGACGGATGGGGCAATGATTTTCCTTGGGCTGGTGGCATTCCGCTTCCTTGCCGGCGTGGTCTTTCACAAGAGCGGGCTCGCTCCATTGCTCCTCGCTGCGATCGCCGCCGGCGCTTGCTTTAGCCTCATGAACGGCGCGCTTTCGTTCTTCCAAGCGCGCAAGAAGTTCCTCTGGTACAGCGGCGCGTTTTTCGCCGTCAACCTCGCCGGGCTGATTGCGGTTGTCATCTACCTGGCGGGATTCCGTGCCACTCCGCTCGGAGCCATGCTCTTGTTCAATACCGTGATCTACGCAATCGCGGCGGCGTTTGCCGCTGTGTGGCTTTTCAGGACGTCCCGCGTGCGGAACAGCGTGCGCCGTCACGCTCGTGCTCTGATCCATTTCAGTGGGTGGTTGGTGCCCGCGAGCGTCCTCTACATATTGCTGCAGCGGATCGACGTGTTATTGCTTGCCCACTACGCAACTAGCAGAGTGGTGGGCCTTTATGGCGGGGCAGTCATGATCTCGTCGGTCGTATCTCTTCTTACGTCAAACCTGCAGGTCGTGTTCCTGCCGAAAGCAGCTGAGGCGGCACGTCCCGGCGGCAATCTGCGCTCCTACACGGCGCAGGCGGCTCTCGCCAGTGGAGGCATTCTCGTGTTGGTGATAGTCGGAATAGCCATCGCGCCGATACTCCTTCGCGCAGCGCTAGGCGTCGATTACGAGCAAGCGACTGGACCGCTCCGGCTGATCCTCGTGAGCTACGCGTTCATCGCCCTGGCGCCTCCGTGCACGGCGCTCCTCTATGCGGCAGGGAAGACGTTTTTGCTGTTTATCGAGCGTCTGATCGAGACCGTCGTCGCGCTTACAGCGTCACTCATCCTCATACCGCGGTTCTCGGCAACCGGTGCGGCGGCCGCGGTAGTTATCGGCTACTCCGTAGGATCAGCATTCGTCGTCTTCCGTGCCGTCACCCTTGTACGGCGCGCAACGTCCATTGGAGAGGGCCTAGCTTGAGCACGCTCATCGCCCGCGATACGACGCGACGGCGCACTTGGTCCTCGATCAGCCGCGCGCTGCCATTTCTCTTGGTTGCGCTGGGGGCTGGAGCGGCCGTTGCAATTACAGGCGAATTGAGCATCCAGTATCAGTTGGCGGCGGTTCTCGCGCTCGCAGTCCTTCCGTCGCTGGCCGTGCTCTACACGACGAAGCCCCACGTCGTCATAAACGGATACATCTTCCTAATCCCATTACTCGTAAGCGGCCCTCCCGGCGCGACAACGGGAGCCGATACGCCCAGCACGATCAATCCAGGAATCATTGCGACCGTCCTGATCATCGGCATTGGCTTACCGATGATGCTGCTCGACCCGCGGCCCGTACCTCGACGTTTGCGTTCGGTTGTGTGGCCTCTGATCGCCTTGGGGTCTCTCGGGCTTCTGTCTGTCTTAGTTAACTCGGCCACGTCGCTCGGTGACATCAGCAACGCCGTCGTGAAGTACTTCATGTTCGGCGTCGCGGCTCTGTTGGTGTATCGCTACAACGACACCGAGCCGAAAGTTCGATCGTTAATGCGGGCACTCCTCCTGGGGGGTGCCGTGGTCGCCGTGTATGCGATCGCGCTGTTCGTCTTGGGCAAGAGCTACTACCCGCAGTACGGATACTCACGCGCAGCCGGAACGTTCGAGAACTGGAACGAGCTCGGCGGGTACATGTCACTGATCGCATTCCCGATGGCGATGTTCGGTCTTGCGAATCGCAGAAGCGGTGTGCGGTTCGTTGTCCTGTGCGCTACGGGATTAACCCTGATCGCCCTCCTTCTCAGCCTTACGCTCGGATCCGTTCTGGGCGTCGTGGTCGGTTCTTTCGTCGGAGCCGTGATCTTCTTCCGCAAGAGGTTGGGCCGCGTGATCGCGGTCGCTATCCTCGCCGGCATCGTCGGTGCTGCCGTATGGCACCTGGTTCCGGCGGTAAGTCAGAAATTCGCCGCGACGAACTCGCGGGTAGAGGGCCGCGTCGCCGGATACCTAGTAGGCCTCGAGGCGTTCAAGTCCAACATGCTGATCGGCGTCGGCGGCGAGAGTCAGGTGCTCCAGGCCGTCCTAGCAACTACTGATCCGGGGCAACGCCGCGTCACGGTGGTTCCCCACAACGCCTTCCTTGCCATAGGCGTCGAGAAAGGGATCTTCGGAAGTATCTTGCTGCTCGTCCTTGTCGTAAACGCGCTGCGGCTTCTCGGACGTTGGCAAGGAGGAGACGATCCGGAATTCCGTCTGTGGCACTACGGCATCTTGCTGGGGATGATCGCCTTCCTCGTCCAGAACATGAGCAACCTGTTGATCCTCCACTCGCGCCTAGGCGTCCTCGTGGTGGCGATGCTCGCACTTGACATGAGGCTTCAGCACCTGTCCAAGCACGCCACGCCGTCGCGCGCCGACCTGGCTAGCCATAAATGAAGAGAGATCGCCGCATCGCACTGGTATCGAACGCCTCGATTTCGTCACCCGATGAAGGCATCAGGAAACTTGGCTTCGAGCTATCTCGACGGCTTCCCGATGACAACCTCATAGTCGAGATCGCCCAAGATGCACCTGCGCTGACGCGCAAGCTCATGCTCGGCCGATCGCTAAAGGACAAGTTGCGCGGAAGCGAGCCTTCAGCCGTGATCTACCTACCGACGCAATCGGCGAGCCTAGGCAGTCACATCAGATCGGCAATCCTTAGATGGGTTAGCGGCGCCCCCGTCTTGATGATTGCGACACAGCCGGGTCACGGATTCATAGCGGAACGGGCGATCGCAAGAGCGATCGGACCGAAGCTGATCGCGACTCCGAGCCCGCCCCTTTTACAGCGGCTCGGCCCCCGACGCGCCCGTTTCGTCGCGATGGGCGTCGACCTCGAGACGTTTCGGCCCCCGACCGCGCAGGAACGTGAGCAAGCTCGGGACGCCTTAGCGGTCGGCGACAAGCCGGTTGTCTTGCACGTCGGTCATCTAACCCGTGCTCGCAACTTCGATGCCTTGATATCTCTCCACAACAGGATGGACGTTTCGACACTTGTAGTCACCGATCCGCACCGTTCATCAAACGAGATCCTGGAGAGCCTTCGACGCGCCGGTATCTCCGTCGTGAATCATTTCCTTCCCGAGATACGCCTCGCTTACTGGGCCGCAGACTGTTATGTATTCCAGGTCGAGAACGAGAATGGCGCGATCGGAGTTCCGCTTTCCGTTCTCGAAGCCATGGCGACGGACCTCCCGGTTGTCACGACACCGTTCGGTGGGTTACCGAAGATGTTCAAGCCGACCGTCGGATTCCGTTTCGCAAGCAACGATGACGAGCGCGTTTCACAGGCGCAAAATGTACTGAATCTTCCGCGTGATGAAGTGGGAACGCGGCAAATGGTGATGGGATTCTCGTGGGATCACGTCACGCGCGAGCTGGTTCAGGCGGTGACATCGCTGTGCGGCTGAACGTCGCGAACGCTGCCGCGGTCTCCGTTCTGTGGGGCACGCCCGCACCAGAGGGACGGCCGGTGGCTGCAAGCGAGATCGAACACGTTTTTCGGCACAATGGCGTGCCCATCGCCGCACTCGATTCGGACGTGGTTTCGCGCGTGCAAGAACGCGCTGGCCTTGCCGACTATATAAAACGCGACCAAACGATCCTTCGTCGCTTGGAGGAACGCTACGCGGCGATCGTCGAGAGATGGTCGCAGGACGGCGTCAGGTCGGTACTCCTCAAATCTCCCGGATATTTTCCTTACACGAGCAGCAACCTCGACGTGTTGGTTGATCCCGCGATGGTAGACGTCGCGGCGCGATCGCTCCGAAGCTTCGGATACATCGAGTCCCACTCATTGCGAGAACCGTACAAGCGTTACTTCAAGGATCCGGCTTCGGACGTCGAGCGCGATGACGTTCATCTTCATACGGCAGTCGCTTGGATAACTCGATTCATCACCGCGGAAGCAATCATGCAAAATGCGCGTCAGTCTCGCGAGCGGCCGAACTTCGATATCCCGTCTGTGGAGCACCTCGTGATGATCACGCTCGCGCACTTCCTTTACGAGGACAAAACGATTTCGCTTCGCGACCTGCTCAACATGTCGCTCGCGACTCATGACTCGCCTGACTGGCAGGCGATCGCCGCGGAAACGCACCGCGGGGGGTGGCGGAAGGGTTTCGATATTGCCGTTTCCTCGATCAAACGTGTCGGTCGGGCCCTCGGCATCGGCGATCTGGAATCACTCCCAGAAACGGACGCCGATCCGCGGTTCGTAACGCGGATCGAATCAGCAGCAGCTTTTCCGATCGAAAGCGCTTCATGTCAGCAAGACATGGAAGGATGAATCACTGACCCTAGAACGGAAGCCGAAGGAGACGTTCGACGTCGTCCGATTCGCGGCCCTCGTAAAACTCCCGAAACGCTTCCGTCGTTCGAGATCCACATTGATCGTGCTCAGCGGGCCAGACGGTTCCGGTAAGACGTTCGCAGCGAAGAGACTGCAAGAGGCCCTCTCGGAGTCGGGGTTCACAACCGAATATCACTGGCAGCGGCTCGGGAGCTCCCCGTTCCTGGAGCTCCTCAAGCGTCCCCTGGGTCCGCGACGCGAACCATCCGCGGTTGATCGCGGGCCGACGCGGTCCGCTCAAACGGACGAATCTCACGTTCTCAGAAGGCATCCTGCCCTCGATCGAGTGTGGTCGGGGGTCGTGGCCCTCGATTATGTGGCTCGCTTGTGGTTGATCGTCGTTCGCGCGCGGATTAAGGGCGGCATCCACCTATTCGATAGATTCGCCGTCGACGCAGCAGTCGACTTGAGGGCGATGTACGGGTCGAGGTTTTCGAGCATGATCCTGAAGGCTTCGCCACACCCGAACGTATCGATACTGATCCTCCCCCCTGGTGAATCTGAAGAGACCGGCGCCGGCGATTACGCGCGGTACCAGAACCGGTTCGACGCCATCTTGGTCCGTCCCCGCGTGGGCGACATAGACCTCAACCAAATCCTCGAGAACCTAAGAGAGGCTGTGTAGCGATGGGAAGAGTGATCGTTCTCGGCCTCGACGGGATGAGCCCGGCGATGCTGCAGACACTGATCGACAAAGGCCTCATGCCGAACGCGGCCAAATTCGTCGACCGTGCGAACTCGTCCACTCTGCGCTCGACGATCCCGTTCTCCACGATCCCGGGGTGGACGACGATCTTCACGGGCGTTCTTCCGGGCCAGCATGGATTGTTGTGGTGGAAACGAGAAGATCCCTGGCTCCCATGGGGGCAGCCGACCGAGCGTGGTTTCACGACGATGCATCGCGCTCTCGCCCCACGCCTGTGGAACTTGCTAGAGGGAACCGGCAAGCGAATCGCGTTCGTCGACGTGCCTGCCACGTTCCCAGCACCCGACATCAACGGCACGTTCATATCCGGTTTCCTCGGCCCCTGGCCACACAAGAGGGCGGTGCACCCCGCCGACATCGCCGAGGACGTCTCGGGGTGGCTTCCCTCCGACGGCGGCGTGATCGAGTCGGCACCGAGATCCGAAGCCGAGCTGATCGGCCGCGTCGATGCAATAACTGAGGCCGCTCGTCAGCGGCGCGACGTATGGCGGTCTCTGCTGACCGGCGATTACGACCTCGTCTCTCTCGTCCTCGTCGGGCCGGACCGTCTCAGTCATCTTCTTTGGCGCGACATGATTCCCGACACCTCGGATGACTCCGGAGTACGGGCGGCGACGAAGAGCTATTGGGAAACCGTCGACTCGTTCTTCGTTGATCTGAGCGCTGCAGCCGAGAACGGCGATGACGTCCTCGTGTGCTCGGATCATGGGTCCGACGCGCCGCCGTCAACACGACTGCACCTCGATAGGTGGCTCGTCGCTGCCGGATTCTCGACAGAGATCGGTCCGGACGGCGGCCGGGACCGCGCGGAGACGATGATCCAGCGGTTGGAGCGCGCTGTTCGACCGGTCTCGAAACCGGTCCTTAAGGCTGTCCGCGCCGAAAACCTCGGGCGCGCCGTCAAGGACAGGGTTCGGCAGAAAGCGTGGAAGGGCGTCTCCGCTAGAGAAGACGAGATCTTCCCCGTCATCATGGATGATCGCGAAGCCGGGTTCTTCCTATCTCCGCAGATCGCGGATCCCGAGGCGACATCGAGTCGGCTGATCGAGGCGCTTCGCGAGGTTTCACACGCCGGAAAAAAAGTCTTCGAACGAGTTGGACCAGCAGACGACTTCATGGGACCCATCTCGCCAGGGTTTGCGGCGCCAAACGTGATGGCGGTCTCTGACGCGGATGTCGGACTCGCCGCACGGCAAGGCGTGAACGACGTGTTCACGCCCGAGAACAAACCCCAGCGAGGTATCCACCGCCGCGAAGGGATCCTTCTGTTTGCTTCGTCGAAGCAGGTGCGCGCCGGCATCGATCCTGGTGTCGAAGATGTAACCCCGACGATCCTCGCTCTGCTAGGTGTCGCAATCCCATCGCTCGCGGGGACCGCTCTCGTTGAATCCGACGCCGAAGACATCATCACCGTGACCTCGACGGCTCCCGACGAGCGCGACGCGGCGATCACCCACGAAGAAGAAGAAGCGATCGCGGACCATCTGCGGGGGCTCGGCTACATCGAGTAGTAGCACCCGCGGTTGCGCGTCAGGGCGTTGGCGACGGTCCAGCGGGGCCGCGTGCGAACACTGTCAAGATATTCGAAGTGATTTTCTGAACAACACCCTGGTTTCCGGCGTTGCCCGTGACCTGCTTGCAGCTAGCGGTCAACACGCATAGCCACGTGATCGTCCCGCTCGCGAAGACGCCCGCTCCGCTCGGCGCGCTGTAATAGGTCATATCGGAAAAGGAACTCTTGGACCCGCACGTCAAGGGCGAGTGGGCAACGATATTCAAGCCTGCGGGAGCGGGCGCTCCGGGAATGACTCGGTCGTATTCGTAGCCGACCATGCTGGGCAGAACAGACCCGTTGCTTAGTCCTGTGCCCGTGAAGATCCAGCTGCTCGCGTCGCTCACAACCATGTCGGCGTGCACCGGGCTGCATTCCGACATTTCGCCGATGAGCTTGCTCTCCGGATTCGAGATCGGCGCGTCCCTGAACTTGACGGTGACGTTCGAATTGTCGACACCGTAAAGAGGATCCTCTTGGGCGTTCTTGTACACGATCTGCCGTCGATCGCTGCCCAGCGGCGAAGCTCCGAATCGCGTCACCCAGTGGACGTCGTCCGCGCCGAAGAACGCGACGTTGATGCCGTTCGCGCGCGCATTCTCTACGGCGTTCCGCATGGTCGTGGACCAGTACTCGTCATGTGACGCCGTAATCAACGCTCGGTGATTCAGCAGCAGCTGCGGCCGTTCGTGTAGGTCGATGTCGGTCCAGTAGGTAACGTCGAGTCCACGTTGTTCGGCGAAAGAGACAAGCGGATAGTCGTACAGGAGAAACTCACCGTCGCCTGCGCCGCCGGACGTTTGGCTGTTGTAGTGATACGGCCGGTCGAACGAAGTGACGCGCGAGCGGTCTGAGAACCCATTCGGTCCTCTGTACTGGCTGTACCCGCCCCAATCGTTGTAGGCCTGCCACGTCGTGACGTCGTTTTGGATGGCCAGCGCTGCCGTGCTCAGGTCATCGCGGATCGTAAGGGGCACGTACCGCGCATGCTGCTTATCGTCGGTAACGAGTTTTAGTAAGTAGTCGCCGGGCGGCCATCGGCCGTCGACAGTGATCGAGATCGACGTCGGCCACGACGCCTCGATCATGTTTGTGTTTGGGGCTGGAGCCGGACCCGGAACCTGTCGCAGACCGCCAGCATGCAGGCCCGATTGCCAGATCAATCGCGCGCCTGCACCCCCGTAGTACCCCATGCGATACGCAAGCACGTAGAAATAGGGCGCAGCGGTTGACACGTGCAGACGAACGACGTCACCGCATTGCGCACTGACGTGATCCGCGTATCCCTCGATGCCGCCCAATTGGGTCGACGGGATCTTCCAGCTTGTCGTCCCTTGTAATTGATTTTCAGAGACGATCCAGCCCGGCTGTCTATACGTATCCGAGCAAGGGGTCGGACTAGCAGACGCCCCGGTTCCCCCGACGATCGGCGAAACGGAGGCGATCAGCGTGCTCAACACCGCGACCACTACAGCACGCCGCCCGATTCCCATTGGTCTGAACTCCAATCTAGACACTCCGCAAAGCCTCGAAGAGTCTAGTTGGCCGTAGGACTACGCGTAGTTGCCTTGCTGAAGTGGGTCGGCTAGGAGTCGCTCGACTTGGCCTAACGCGGCGTCTGGGATGTCCACCTGCCATCGACCTTGGTTGGACGCACCGAGATCGACGTCGAGAAGGACGTCGTCCCACGGTAGATCGAAGAAATCACAAACTCGGCCTAAGACGTTGCGAGTCTCGACGACAAGTTCCTCCAGGGATATCTCGATATAGCTCCCGGCCGGCAGATGTTCCTTGACAGTTGTCCAAGCATTGAAGATCTCCGCGTAGAGCTTCGCTCCATCGATCGGATCGCTCGGTCCCCAATTCATCTTGGTCATCGAAGCAACGACGTCCCTTGGGTCTCGATAGATGTGAACCAGCCGCGCTTCGGGCACGAGTGCCAGCGTGCGATCGAAGGACAGATGGTTGTAGGGAGAATCTTCGACGACGTGTGAAGCGCCCTGCCGGTGCGCCACGCAAGCCATCACACTTCGAAAGAAACCGCCCAAGGCGTCCTCTATAGAGACGTCATGACGCGGTCCGACCACCTGGCGAGACTCCTCCCATCGCGGCGTTCCCGTCCAGCGCGCCGGAAAGCTGAACTCGACGAGCTCGTCGACAAGGCGGTCAACATGTTGGGCCCATTCGGGACACGATTTGCTGAGGTTGACGTTGAAATAGCGGGGCAGGAGGCGTGAGGTCTTCAGGGACTCACGTACCAGCGAGACGGCGCGGTCGACGCGGGTGCCCGCGCGAGCAACGCCGTCGCGGGTAGGACGGGGGTCGTTTTTGGGACGACCTAAGCCGAACGCGACTTCGCGCGAACCGACATCACCAAGCAGCTTCTTCAACCGGCGGACTTTGGCGTCGTAGACGTATGGCGACCATCCCGCTAGCACGGAGTCATAGAAATCGATCAGGCCATCCGGGTCGATCAGGAACCGAGTTTCGGTAGGAAAGGACGCGACGTCGGGATGCCGAGCCAGGATCGTGCGCAGGATGGTCGTGCCCGAGCGCCCGCTGCCGCCGATCAAGCAGATCGCGACAGGTTTGTCTTGTTTGGGCATCATTTCTCCCAGCTCATCGTTTGGACGGATACCTTAAAATGGCAGATTCCGACTGGATTCTGACTGAGGCGCAGCCGCGCGCCGGGAAGGCTAGGCGAAATATGAACGAAGTTTCCGTGGGAGTGGTGGGCCTCGGTTACTGGGGGCCGAACCTCCTGAGGAACTTCAGGTCCGTCGAAAGCTGTCGCGTTGTCGCGATGGCGGACGCCGACAGAAGACGGTTGGACGCTCAGCAACGTCTGTATCCGGATGTGCGCGCCTATCTGTCGGCCGAAGAGCTCCTCGACGACGACAGCATCGAAGCCGTGGCATTCGCGTTGCCGGCCGGCCTCATACCGGACCTGGCCACGAGAGCGCTCGATCGCGGCAAGCACGTCATGGTCGAGAAGCCGATGGCACATTCCTTGGACGAAGGGCTGCGGATGCTCAAGGCTGCGGACGCGGCGGACCGCGTCGGAATGGTCGACTTCACTTTCGTCTACAGCCCGCCCGTCCGCTACCTTCACTCTCTCCTCGAGTCGGGCAGCCTCGGTAATGCCCACTACTACCAGTCGACGCGGATCAACCTCGGTCGTTTCCAGCCGGACGTCGACGTCATCTGGGACCTTGTCGTTCACGACATCGCCATCCTGCTGTACCTGTTCGAAGT
>JALZGD010000176.1:4369-5463 GCA_030861205.1 Actinomycetota bacterium | reverse complement strand
TGGCTGGTCGGCAAGTACACGGATTTCAGCAGGCAGACGTGTGACCCGACCTATGCCGGCTGCCCGCCGCAGTCCCCGCAGGACCCCGGGCTCAGCCCCTTCTCGATCCGAAGCTGCATCGAGTCGGCCACCGCGAAGCAGTGCCGAGAAGTCCCGGGGAGCCCCGTCTCGGCCACATTCGACGCGTCGACGGGGACCATCAGGATTCCCGTTCCATTCGCGATGCTCGGTGCCTATTCGGGCGCACTGATCACGCCGGATCACTTCTACTTCCGCGGATCGGTTGCCGCCTACCCCGAGCAAGCCGATCAGATGCGTACGATGCCGTGGGACGAGCTGGCGGTCAACAAGACATTCGTCGTGCCGGCGAATAAGGGTTTCTAGCAAGCACTTCGTTTCGATCCAGGGCCGCTGGGTTGGCGATGCCCCAGCGGATAGCATTACGAGCAAATCAGTCCGGGGAGGGCCAAAGGGTGAATAGCTACATCAAGAAGCTTCGTCGTCAGATCAAGGCCTACCGGCTCCGACAGCGCCGCAAGAATGCTTCGAAGCGACGTGTGGGGAGTCGCAAGACGACGATTGCTTTGGCCATCGCGCTTCTGTTGCTTCTCAGTGCGTTTGCAGGCGCGATCTCCTTTCTGCGCCCCAACTCCGAGGGCCAGCAACTATCGATCGGTCAGCTGAGCGCGCTCGCCGGCGCCAATCGACTGGTCAGCGCGAACTTCCTGGACGAAGATGCGGTCGTCACCGGGACGTACAAGGCGGCACCCCCCGCCCCCGCACCGAAGGCTTCTCCGAAATCCACCAAGGGAACGAAATCGTCAAAGGATTCGACCAAGGGAAAGGGCTCGTCTGAGAGCACCGCGACGAAGTCGTCCACGTCCAGCAACGCGGCAGCTCCCGCGCCGTCGCCTACCGCAAACACCGAAACGAACGAGGCAGCCGCTCCCGCAGGCTCCGGCTCGTACTGGGTTGCCTACCCGTCCGACGGAGCATTCACCGCGATCCTCGTGCAGATGGCGGCAAAGTCGGGCAGCGACGTCACGGTCGACCCCCAAACCGTGAAGAAAGACGTGCGCGTCATCGCGACGTTC
>JALZGD010000176.1:3369-4359 GCA_030861205.1 Actinomycetota bacterium | reverse complement strand
CCTGTTGCCCTTGATGATTCTGGCGAACCTCTTCGCGTTGTTGTTCACCGCAGGTAAGGGCGGCAGCTCCGGCATCGGTGACGTCCTGATGTTCGGCTCGATCGGGAAGGGGTCCGACAAGCGACGGAAAAAAGGATTGGCTGCAGCGGTTGGTTTCGGGGACGTGGCCGGCGCGGACGAAGCGGTGGCCGAGCTCAAAGAGGTCGTCGACTATCTCAAGGACCCCGAGCGTTACGAAGAGATCGGCGCGACGCCGCCGAAGGGCGTTCTCTTGTTCGGTCCTCCGGGATGTGGGAAGACGTTGCTTGCCAAAGCTGTCGCCGGCGAAGCCGGTGTGCCGTTCTTCTCCGTCGCCGGGGCCGAATTCGTCGAGTCTCTGGTCGGCGTCGGCGCCGCTCGTGTCCGCGACCTGTTCGCACGCGTGCGTGCCGTTTCACCGGCCATCGTGTTCATCGATGAGCTCGATGCCGCGGGCCGCAAGCGAGCCCAAGGGGGCGGTAGCGGTGGCACCGACGAACGTGAGCAGACGTTGAACCAGATCCTCGTCGAGATGGACGGCTTCGACGTCAGCGCCGGGATGGTGGTGATCGGCGCCACCAACCGTCCCGACATCCTCGACCCGGCTTTGCTGCGGCCCGGACGCTTCGACCGTCACATCACGGTCGATCAACCCGATCATGTCGGGCGCAAGTTGATCCTCGAGCTCCACGCGCGAAACAGGCCGATGGCTCCCAGCGTCGACTTCGACTACCTCGCCCGACGGACACCGGGTTTCTCGGGAGCCGACCTCGCGAACGTGATCAACGAGGCCGCGCTCTTGACCGTCCGTGACGCTCGCGGCCTCGTCGAGATGCCCGAGCTCGAAGAGGCGATCCAGCGTGTTCTTGCCGGCCCCAAGAAGAAGGGACGCGTGCTCAGCCCCGAAGAGCAGATCCGCGCGGCCTACCACGAGACCGGCCACGCGGTCGCGGCGGCTGCCGTCGGCCGCGC
>JALZGD010000176.1:1679-3359 GCA_030861205.1 Actinomycetota bacterium | reverse complement strand
CGATCCTTGCCCGCGGTCGAGGGCTTGGCCTCGCGTCGATCCAGAAAGAGACCGATGCGGTGCTCTTCACGAAGGATCAGCTGATGGCGCAGCTGATCACTTCGATGGGTGGCTTGGCGGCCGAGCAATTGGTCTTCGGTGTTCCTTCTACGGGAGCGGAGCAGGATCTCGAGCACGCAACCGACCTGGCTCGCGACATGATTGGCCGGTATGGCATGGGGTCGCGTCGTCGACGCTTGCTCGCGAGAGAAGGAGACAACTTCCTGGGCGACCAGTTACCGATCGCAGAGATCTCCGACCAGACGCATCAAGAGATGGAGTCGGAGATCGATGCGGTGTTACGCCACGCCGAAGAGGAAGCCGTGCGGGTGCTTCAAGAGCATCGCGAGACGCTCGACACGATCGCCTCGCGGCTAGAGGCGGAAGAGACCCTCGAAGGCCCCGACCTAGAGGCGCTTCTGATGGGTATAAAGCCGGATCCCAAGCTTGTCGGCAGCATCGCTGCGCACAACGGACAGGGAACGGCGGCCACTGCGAAGCAGACACAGGCTTAAGACGGACGGGGGTGCCTAGCCCCTAACGATCCGTTCGAGTCGCGTAGCCATCTCGCGGTAGCGGCCCACCGGGACGAGGTGGACGCCGTCGAAGGCGCCGGACTCCTTGAGTGTTGCGATCTCTTCGCAGGCGAGGTCGATACCGATCGTCGGGTCGCCTTCGAGCTTGTCGATGATCTGTTCCGGGATACGGATCTCCGGGATCGAAGCGTTGACCCTTCGTGCCATGCGTGCCGACGCAAGCACCAACACGCCGGCGTAGACGAGTCCGTCGTAATTCAGGGACTCGCGCCATTCGAGCAACCTGTCGACTGCGTGGGTGATCTGCACGAAGACAAAGTCGGCCCGCGCTCGCCAGCCAAGAGGACGTCCGGTCTTCGCTACGGTGCCGATGCGGAAGTCGGAATAGCCCTGGAACAGGGGGCCGGTCCCAAACGATCGAACCTCGTCGATCATCCCGCGTACGGTTAGGTCTTCGGTACGGCGTCCTTCTTTAGGCGGGTCGCCGTACACGAAAAGGAAATGATCGACACCATAGGAAGCGGCCGTCAGCAGGTCGCGACGGAAGCCCAAGAGATTCCTATCGCGCGCATTGAGACAGGCGATCGAGCGGCCGCCCATGTAGGCGACCTCGTGAGCGACCGCGACACTGGACACCGTCGCCCTTCCCAGGTGGTTGTCCGGGATAAGGAACGCATCGACCACACCTTGGAGGACTTCGATCTGCTCCCGCACGTGGCCGATGTCGGGAGCTCGGGGCGGTTCTATCTCAGTGAGTATCGAGAACCCTTCGCCGTCGAGGAATGACGGTGGGGCCTGAGGTGGATTCGGGACGTCGATTCGCGGCATCGTCTGGATATACACGCTTTTCCGCCGCGAAGCCCGTTGCGAGGCGAGGGGGGGAGCTCGATTAGCGGCGTTTCGCGAAAGAGCTGTGGCCCCCCCGTGACCGATCGTTGATCTGGCGGAGGATCTCCTCGCGAGCCTCGCGAACCGCTTGCCCGACGTCCTGATGCTCTGACTTCGCCATCAAGTGATTCTTGCGGTAGTGAACCTCGAGGACGACATGATGGCCCACGGCGTTGTTCGTTTCGTCTATACGAACCTCGGCCGTAACGTCGTCGAA
>JALZGD010000176.1:0-1669 GCA_030861205.1 Actinomycetota bacterium | reverse complement strand
TCGAACTCGTGAAGACGCCTATCGATCTTTTCGAGGTCGTGCATGATGCGATCCTTCTCGGCCTCATCGAGGTCGGCACCGGGCGACGACACCAAGATCCGCATTCAATCTCCTCTCTGGTTTCGTCCTAGTCGTCGTTGAGCCTACGTCCCTGTGACCCACTCCAGAAGATCGGCAGGAGGCGTTTCCTTCGAGAAGTTCCTTTCGACATGGGCTCTGCCGAGAGCGCCCATGCGAGCGGCCTCCTCCTCGTCCATGAGGATGTCCACGATGCGCCCGACCAGTTGGTGACGGCTTCGGGCGTCGATCACATACCCACTCTCGCCGTCGATAACGGCCTCCGGCGTCCCCCCCGAGCGCCCCGTCACGCAAGCGGTCCCGCTCGCGGCGGCTTCGAGCAGAACGACTCCGAGACCCTCTGTGTCGAGGCCGGCATATCGGTCGGCGACGGGGAAAGCGAAGACATCGGCGAGAGCGAACACTGCGGGAGCATCCTCGTCGGAGACCCGCCCCGCAAAGATCACTCTTCCTTCGATCTTTTCAGCCCTTCGCTCCAACGTCTCCTTTTCAGGGCCGGTGCCGGCGATCAACAAAGTAGCGCCCGGGATCGCGCGAGTGACGTCGGGCAACGCGTCGATCATCCGATCGACGCCTTTACGTTTGACGAGCCTCCCGAAGCACAGGACGACCCGATCGTGGTCATCGATGCCGAATCTCTTTCTGACGGAGCGCGTCGTGACTGCTGGTGTGAACCTTCCGGTGTCCACGCGCGCGTACAGGACGTGGATCGGAGGAACATCGCATCTCATCCGTTGGAGAAAGGTGGACGTCTTCCTGCTGGTGAATTCGCTCACGGGGAAGAGCGCATCTGCGCCCGCGAGCGCTCGCGCCACCTTTTTCCGAAGAAACGGGACGGCCGCCGGAACGAACAGTTCGGAACCGTGGACGATCGACGCATAGTTGATACCTGCCCGCTTCAGCCGCGGGCCGATGAGCGATAGCGGCCATGGCGTCCCGAAGAGCACCCGCTTGACCTCGTGACGCGCGCAGGTCTCTTCGACGGCACGGGCGACCGACCGACCCGGCCACAACATCGTGCCCGGGTACCCGGCGGTGGGATACCCGATGTCCTGCGGGATCGTCTCGGTGCCACGAGATGCGGGCGCCAGCACGGCCATACGAGGAGCAAGATCGGAGCACAGCTCCGCGAGATAGGTCTCGATGCCTCCGTGGCCCGGAAGGAACGACGACGTGACCATCACCGCGCGGACCACGTGCGAAAGCTAATGCATCCAGTCGCTACGACGGCTACGCCGAGGCACGGCGACGCCTAGTAGGCGACACAACGAAAAAAGACCCGGTCTCGCGACCGGGTCTTTTCGTTCCTTTATAGCGATCGATTATTGCTGGGGGCCCTCTCCGAGGATCCTGTAGACGTCGAACCCACGGTGCTCGTCATCCGAGTAGATGTACGGCCCCTTGAAGAACTTCGACGACCACGTCGAACCGCCGACGGGCTCGTACCAGCCGAGCTCCTTCACGCCGGCCGCTGTGTTCGAGCCGACCGAAGGACCGGTCATCGAGCTGACGTCGAGGTAGCGAGTACCCGCCGTGTACCACGAGATCGCAACCTTGGTGCCGTCATTCGAGATCGAGAAGACGTGAGCCG
>JALZGD010000175.1:3783-5479 GCA_030861205.1 Actinomycetota bacterium | reverse complement strand
GTCGTGCTGTTCTTTGCGCTGCCTCGCGGGTGGTCGGTCGCCGGCCTATCGGTCGGGCATTCGTTGGGGTTCGGTGTCGGGGCCGTCGCGCTGGGATGGCTGTTCGCGCGGTCAACGGGCAACTTCTTTCGCAGAGACTTGCGGATCGCTCTGAAACGCTCCGTTGCAGTGACAATCGTGTCGTCGGTCGTCATGATCGCGGTGCGCCTGCTGATCCCCGAAAGCTCGCGAGTCGAGGCATTCGCGAACGTGATCGCGACGCTCGTTCTTGGAGGGGCGGCATACGCCTGGATGATGCTGAAACTGGGCTCTCCGGAGCTGGAGCGCGTCAAGGACCTCGTCTCGCGGTCGCGGCCGCGGCTCCGGGGATGACTCGATGGGTCGTCGAGTCCTTCAGGTCCTGAGTCATTCCGCGGGCGGGATCGCGCGCCACGTCGCATCGATCCAGAGGTCGCTGGACGGCACCGATGGGCTGACGGTCGACGTGGCTGCACCGAGCGGTCTTCCCGTGGCGATGCCGCGGCCGCCCATGGAAGTCGAGATCCCTCTGGGCGTGCGCGGCCATCGACAAGCTCGACGAGACCTGTCCGCCCTCGTTCGCCACGGCGACTACGACGTCGTTCACGCCCACGGTCTGCGTGCGGGTATGGATGCCGGAAGAGCGACTCATGCGCAGAGCGCATACAGGCTAGTCAGCGTTCACAACCTCGTCAGGGCAGAGATCGTCGGCCGCGCACGGGCCGCGTTGTACAAGCGCGCGGAACGAAGCGCAGTTACGAACAACGATCGCGTGCTCGCCGTGTCGACGGATATCGCGGATCACCTGCAACGTTTAAAGGCATCGACCCCGATCGAGGTGGTGCATCTCGGCGTCGACGCTCCGACGGCAACGCGCGGAAGAGACGAAGTGAGAGCCGAGCTCGGTGTCCCGCGAGATGCAGCGCTGATCGTCTGCGTGGCGCGATTGGATCCACAAAAGGCTCTGCATGTGCTGATCGAAGCGGTTGCAAGACTCGAGGGAGCGCTCGTGGCCATCGTCGGCACCGGTTCCGAACGAGCGCGTCTCGAAAAAGCGGCGATCGATGCGGCCGTGGGCGACCGCGTGAAGTTCACCGGATGGAGAGAAGACGTGACCGACCTCATTGCCGCCGGCGACGTCTTCTGCCTTTCGTCTGTCTGGGAAGGTGTCCCGCTTGCCGCGCAAGAAGCGATCGCGCTCGGGGTGCCGGTGGTGGCGACGGATGTCGGCGGGATGCGAGATCTGATCGCCGACGAGACGTCCGGTCGCCTCGTGCCGCCGGGGCAGCCCGAGGAGCTCGCTCGCGCCATCGAGCGGGTGCTCAGCGATTGCGATATTGCCGAGCGCTATGCGACCGCGGCACGTGCCCACCTTCAGGAAGAGTTCTCGATGACAAAGATGCTCGACCGACTCAAAGCGCTCTATGCCGAGGGCCGAGCGTGAGGGGGGCGGCCGCGGTGATCTGTGTTGTAGCCGTCCTGATGCCGGCGGGCGTCGCGAATGCGTCGTCGAGTGACTGTAGCCATGCCGTTGTCGTGACGACTCCCGCGGTGACCTGGGCCGACGTCGCTCGTTACCACCCGCGAAACATCGAAGACCAGGTCGCCGCCGGCGCTGCCGGGTCGATCGCGGTGCGAACGATCACTTCACGTACTTCTTATGCATCGGGTTTCGCAA
>JALZGD010000175.1:0-3773 GCA_030861205.1 Actinomycetota bacterium | reverse complement strand
CGATCGGGGCGGGCAGCCGCGTGGACGCGGGCCACGTCCAGCGCAGCCCGGTGGTGCTCCCGTCCATCGGGGGGAGCGCTAGAGGGCCATTCGACCTCGGTGTGGCCGCCGGCGGCATCACGGAACTCGACCGGTTGGCAGACGAAGCGGGTTATGGCGCGCGGCCCGGCGCGCTTGCTTCGGCCGTCGACACTGCAGGGTCGATCGTCGCTATCGGGAATTCCGATACCGGCAAGCCACCACCCGTCCCCGTCGGCCGCGGGCGGTGGTCTCTGTTCGCGGCGATGGATGAAGCAGGCGTGGTTGCGCGCTCCGTGACGTCGCCCAAGCTTCTCTCGGACTCGGCGACTGCGCCGTTCGGCGTTGTGACCGATCTCGTTCGCGAGGAGAGAGCCGCGGCCGCCGCTCTAGATATCGACTGTTCGACGCTGGTGATCGACGAAGGTGATCTCGAGCGTGCCGATCAGGCTGCCCTCGTTAGTGGGGCCCCGGACAACGATGACTGGTCGGCCGCGTTGAATGCGACCGATTCCCTTGTCGGGTACCTGGCTTCCCGCCTCGACTTTTCGAGGGACCTGTTACTGATCGCGTCACCGACGTCACCGTGGTGGGACCCCGATGCGCATCTCGGGATCGCGATCGCGCGAGGTCCGGGATTCGCCCCAGGGACGACGCTCGAGTCCGCATCCACGCGTCGCGGGGGCTATGTGACGTTGCCCGACATAGCTCCGACGATCCTTGCCCATCATGGCATCGAACGTCCGCCGGAGATGGACGGCAGGCCCTGGTACGCGAACCCGGGACCTAGCGACCGGATCGCCGCAGCGATAGAGAGCGACGAAGAGGCGGTTTTTGTCGACAACACGCAATCGCGCGTCTCGACGTCGTTCGTCGTATTCGAAGTGCTCGTGTACCTCGCGGGGTTAGTCGTGCTCGGCGGTTATCGGAGCAGACGAGGCACGCCCGGGACGAGGCGCGCCTTCGAAATCGCCGCACTTGCCATCGCGGCGTTTCCGGCCGTCACCTACCTTGCCGGATCGATCCGGCAACATTCGTTGTGAATCATCGGTTTCGCCGCGGTCTTGCTCGCGTCGTGTGCTGCATTCGTGCTCGCTGCGTCGTTAGTGACGCGTGATCCTCTCGACCGACTGTTGATAGTGACCGGCGGCACCGTGGCGGTGATCGCGATAGACCTCGTGACCGGCGGTCATCTTCAGATCAACACGGTCTTCGGGTACTCGCCGATAGTTGCAGGACGCTTCCAGGGCATAGGGAACATCGCATTCGCGGTGCTGGCCGGTGCAGTGACAGTCACCGCCGCATTGGCTGTTCACAAATGGGGACCGCGACGGGGGCTTGTGATCGCGGCGGCGCTGTTCGTAGTAGCGATCGTGGTCGACGGTGCCCCCCAACTCGGCAGTGACGTCGGAGGGGTGCTGGCTCTCGTGCCGGGGCTCGCGATCGCCGGGTTCCTCTTGACGGGACGGAAACCGAACTGGAAGGTGGTTGCGATCGGAGCAGTCGCGGGCCTCGCCGTGCTCGCAGGATTCCTCGCTCTGGATCTTGCGAGGCCTCCTGAATCGCGCACGCATCTTGCTCGACTGTTCCTGGACATCAAGTCACAAGGTCTCCACGTCCTCACCGACACGATCGTGCGCAAGGCGCGTGCGAACCTGCGCGTGTTCCGAACGACGATCTGGACCTACTTCATGCCTGCCGCTCTCGCGGTGCTCGGCGTTTTGGTGTTGAGGCCCCGCGGGCGGTGGAGCGAGTTAGCGCGCGACTACCCACGGATCCGTGCAGGGCTCATCGGGGGCCTTGTCGTCGCGATCCTCGGGTTCGCCGTCAACGACTCGGGGATCGTGATCCCGGCGGTGATCTTCAGTTACCTCGTCCCGATGGCACTGCTCGTCCATCTGTCTCTCGAGGAGAAAGGGGCGACGTGACGGCCGTCGGCGCCACGGTCTGCGTGACGACGGCTGCGATCGGGGGATCGATCTCGTATGCAGTCGCTCGCCGACGCGTATCGAGAGCGCCCACGTCGCTATTGCGGTCGAACTTCAGAGGCGCAACGGTCGCTGCCGTACTCGGCGACGGTGTTGTTGCTGCGGGCGTGTTCGGCATCCTCGCAGCGATCGCGATGCGCGCGGCGTCATGGGGGGTTGCCGTCCCGTGGAGGTTGATCGTTGCTTCAGCGGTCGTGATCGTCGTCATGTACTTCGCCGGCGCGTGGGACGATCGTAGAGGTGACGAGCGTCCGCGCGGGTTCAAGGGCCATCTGACGGCGGCGCGAGGCCGCTCGCTCACGGGCGGCATCGTCAAGTCGGTTGCCGGCGTGACGTCCGGTGTGGTCGCGGGCGCAGTTCTCGGCGAGACGGCGGCCGCCATCGCGGTGACTGCGTTGTTGATCGCGCTGTCCGCGAATCTCGCCAACCTCCTGGATCGCGCCCCGGGACGGACGTCGAAGGTAGCGATCGCCGGAGGCATCGGCCTCGCGATCTCGGGCCCGCTCGGATGGGCGGTCGTTGCCTCCGGGCTCTTGGGGGGAGTCGTCGGCTCGGTAGGTCTCGATCTAGCCGAAAAAGCGATGCTGGGCGACGCGGGGGCCAACCCGCTGGGCGGTCTGCTCGGCCTGGGTCTCGCGGTATCGCTCGCTCCGCTTGGTCGCGCCATCGCCGTCGTCTTGTTGCTCGTCTTGAACCTCGCATCGGAACGGTGGTCGTTCTCTCGGGCGATCGAGTCGAACCGTGCCTTGGACTATCTCGATCGGATCGGGCGGAAATAGCCGTCGGCGTGTGCGGGCGCGTGCTAACTTGGGATGACTTCCCCCCTAAGAGGCCGGGCGCGGGCCATATAGGCACCGGCGCCCGGATTCGTTTTTGTGGGGGTCGTCACCGGTCGGTTGAGCGCTAGGAACGGAGGACGGGTGACGAAACACGTTTTCGTAACGGGCGGCGTCGTATCAAGCTTGGGCAAAGGCCTCACGGCCGCTTCTGTCGGAAGGCTTCTGAAGGCTCGGGGACTCCGGGTGATGATGCAGAAGCTCGATCCGTACATCAACGTCGACCCCGGAACGATGAACCCGTTCCAGCACGGCGAGGTCTTCGTCACCGAAGATGGGGGCGAAACCGATCTCGACCTGGGCCATTACGAGCGCTTCATCGACGAGAACCTGTTCAAGGCGTCGAACGTGACGACGGGCGCGATCTACCAGAACGTCATCGCTAAGGAGCGCAGGGGCGACTTCCTGGGCGACACGGTGCAGGTCATCCCGCACATAACGAACGCGATCAAGGAGCGGATCCTCTCGCTCGGCGAGGACTCGGCGGCCGACGTGCTGATCACCGAGATCGGTGGGACGGTCGGCGACATCGAATCGCTGCCGTTCCTCGAAGCTATCCGTCAGCTCAAGACCGAGCTCGGCCGCGACGACACGTGCTACGTCCATGTGACCCTCGTGCCGTTCATGGGCCCCGCCGAGGAGCTGAAGACGAAGCCGACCCAGCACTCGGTCCGAGAGCTTCGCAGCATCGGGATCCAGCCCGACGCAATCGTGTGTAGATCCGATCGTCCTATCAGCGAGAGCCTCAAGCGCAAGATCTCGCTCTTGTGTGACGTGCGCATGGAAGGGATCGTTTCCGCGGTCGATTCATCGAACATCTACGAGATCCCGCTCGTTCTTCACTCGGAGGGACTGGACGGATTCATCGTCGACCACCTGCGCATGGCCGACGTTGCCGAACCGAATCTCGAAGGTTGGCGAGGGCTCGTGA
>JALZGD010000174.1 GCA_030861205.1 Actinomycetota bacterium | reverse complement strand
GATACCGAGCACGGATCGACGCTTTGAGTCGTCCCTGCAAAGAAGCTCGTCCCGGCTGCCGTAGCCTCGGCCGCCGCGTAATAGATCGGATAGATCTGGTCGGTGCCCTTGCCTGAAGGCGCGCTCCACCGGACGACGTAGTCGAGCGCCTGCGATCCCGTCGTCATGAGAGCGCCCTGCGTGTCGTCCAAGCCGGTCACTTTCACCTTCAACCAGGCTTTCTTCCGGTGGCGGACGACTTTGATTCCTCGCAGATCGAGGGCCGGGACCTTGTCACTCCCGTACAGCGGTTCCCAAACCGCGTCCTTCGCCTTATCCCTCATCGAACGACCGGAGGTCCGCGGTCCGGTTACCGGTTTGCCCAACAAACCGATCCCCCGATTCTGGATCACCAGGTTGACCTGTGGTGCCCCCTTGTGGTCGGCCGCGCTGTCGGGCACGGATGCTCCGTTCTGGATCGACTGCGTGATGTCGTTCGACGTGTCGTTGTAGACGATCTCGATGGCGCCGCTCTTCGGCACCATCTGGACCTGGAAGAAATCCGCGAGGTTCCGGTTACCTGCCTGTGCGGCACACAGGGTGCCTTCGAGACAGATCGTTCCGTAGTGCATCGGATGTTTCGTGACCTTGATCTGCTGCTCGTTCGGGTTCGAGGTGTCGGCGTTCGTGAGATCCGCAAGAAAAACATCGAATGCTTGGTGGCTGTTGGTCGTGCTTGGGTTGTCCTTGCCGTCGCTGGTTCCGTACCACGCGATCGCCACGCGGCCTTTTGCTCCGGCGGTTATCCACGGCATGACGTTGGTGACCGCGGGCGGACGGCTAACCTGCATGGGCGCCGACCATTTGGTCCAATCCGTGGACGCCTTTGCATACGAGTAGAAGATCTGCCATGCACCCGGTTCTTTGTCGGTCGGATTCTCGGAGCGCGTGACCCACGTGATGTACGCGGTGCGGTTGGTGTCAATCGCAATGACCGGGAACAGGGCGCGGGCATTGTCGCCGCTGGGAAGGGTCGCGATCTTGGTCACCGACACCTTGGTGAGCGCGGGCTCGTCCTTGTTCGCAGGGTCGCGCTCGTACTTGGCGACACCGATGTCGGAGAGACCGGTAGCACCTACCGCTTCGAGGACTGTTCCCGTGGCCTGGTCGATGACGGCGTTACCGTCCAGGCCGATCTTTGCCGTAACCGTCGGCCCGCTGTAGTTGCTTCCGTCTGTCGAGTACGTAGCATCTTCACAGATCCCGTTGCTCGTAGCGCAACCTGCCAGAGCCTCCGCGTAGACGAGGTAGTTGACGGGGAACGGCCCGGTGTAGCCGGTCGTCTGCCGAACCGTCGCGGGATCGGGCGGATCCCACGTCGCGAACCACTGGCGGTCGATGCCGTTCAGGTTCTGTTGGGGGTTCGCGATGACGCCGGTGGTCATGGCGTCGCTCGAGCAGCGAGGGTGGCACTTCGTCTCGTCGAACCTCGCGTTCTTCAACGATGCCAGCGCGGCGAGGTCGGAGTAGTAAAAGCGGCCCTTCGAATCGGTGGAGAGCTCCGTGTCGCCGCCGCCCGGGCCCGGTATCTCAGTGGCGGACTGAGCAGACGACTGGATCGGTGCCTGGTGGACACCGACGAAGGTCTTTCCCCCGTCGATCGACCGGTTCCAGATGCTCCGCTGAGTCCCGGTACCCCACGGTCCCGAGACGTGGACTACGTTGCTATTGGCAGGTGACGTGCGGACATCTGGCTCTCCGTAGTTGTGGATCGGGTCAACGATGGTCGCCGAAGTAAAGCCGATCTTCGTGGACGCCTTTTTACTCGAGCGAGTCTGCTCGGCGACGCTTCCGCTCGACGACGGAGCCATCACCGTGGCCGCAACCATCACGCCGAGCAAAGCAGGCAGCAACTTCCGGATCATTCGTTCCTCCTAGTCGAGAGCTGGCGGATCATCAGCAGTGCTTTCAGCATTGGCTCCAAGAGCAGATCGAGCCCTTTGCCCCTCATATGACGGTTCGTCGGGAATGACCCTTTTCCTGCGCGAGCCGCAGGGTGGGCTCTTTCTGACGTCCGCCGGAGAAACAGATACCCGTTTTTCGCCGCGAGGTGCGGGATCGCACGAATATCCTCCCCGGATGCATGCAGCTGGCACCGTCAGCTTCCGTGCCCCCCTGGTGTCGGACGAACGCATCACGTTCATCTACAACGACGCGTCGGGCCAGGTAGATACGGTCGATCTCCTCCAGGAGGTGGCGCGCCCCCGCGTCGGGCCGCGATTCGAGCGCAGCGAAGACGGTTCATTCCGGCTCGAATGGCCTCGTCCCGACGCGGACCGGGTCGAGTACCAGCTCTTGCTCAACTATGCGGACGGCGGCTCCGAGACGATCGCCGATCCTGCGAACCCCCTCGTAGCGGAAGGTCCCTTCGGATATCGATCGGTTGTCGAGCTGCCCGGGTACGCCGCGCCGCCCTGGGTCGAGCGAACGACCGACGGTATCGGTCGGACGCGCGATGTGGCGATCCGCAGCCGCATCTTGAGGTGCGAAGTCCCCGTCACGATCTGGGAGCCGGCCGAAGTCTCTCCCGACGATCAGCTCCCGATCCTCTTTGCTCACGATGGGCCCGAGTACGCCCGGTACTCCGGGCTAACGAAGATGCTCGAAGTCCTATACGCAGACCGGCGCATACCCCGGCTGCGCGCCGCGCTGGTCCCACCGGTCGTCGATCGGGACCAGATCTACTCCGCGTCGGCTGCGTACTCGCGAGCGTTCTCTCACGAGATCTTGCCGGGCGTCGAGGCCGCGGCGCCTGCTCCTCATGGGAGGCGCGCCCGGATCGGGATGGGGGCGAGCCTCGGTGCCCTCGCGATGCTTCACGTCCATAGGTCGAATCCGGCGACCTTCGGCGCCCTTTTCTTGCAGTCCGGCAGTTTCTTTCGTCAGCGATTCGACAAGCAGGAGTCGGGTTTCGTTCGCTTCCGGCGCATCAGCCGCTTCGTCGGCACCGTCCTTGTGGGATCACAGTGGCCTCATCCTGTGAGAGTTGTGATGACGTGTGGAACGATCGAAGAGAACCTCGCGAACAACAAGGCCGTGGCTCGGGCAATGAAAGAGCAGGGCTACGACGTCGACCTGCACGTGAACCGAGACGCGCATAACTGGGTGGCGTGGCGTGACACTTTTGATCCGCATCTCAGCGGCTTGATGAACGAGATGTGGTCCGCCGATGCACGCGCGGAGCAGACGGTGTCTTCATGAGACGTGATTTCGTTTCGCTGTATTCGCCCGCGATAGGGACGGAAGGGTCATTGGTTGCCTACGGTCACTACGGTCGTCCGGTGCTGGCATTCCCGTCGCAACAAGGCCGGAGCACCGACTACGAAGAGCGGGGGATGATCGAAGCGGTGTCCGACTTGATCGATGGCGGTCGCGTGAAGATCTACGCCGTCGACAGTTTCGATTCCGGTAGCTGGCACGCCGACGATCTGCCGCTCGAGGAGCGCGCGCGGCGTGGCACCCTGTACGAAGACTGGATCCTGAGCCAGGTCGTCCCATGGATCGCCGACGATTGTGGTGGTCTGCAACCGATCCTCGTCACGGGCTGCAGTTTCGGTGCCTACCATGCCGCGAACTTCGCTCTGCGACACGCAGATTTGTTCCCGGTCGCTCTCTGCCAGAGCGGCGTCTACGACGTCTCGGTCGTGGGATGGGGAGAAAAAGGCCAGGACTTCTACTTCAACAACCCGATGGATTACGTTGCCAATCTGTGGGGTGATCATCTCAACTGGCTCAGAGGTCAGGTCACTCTCGTTCTCGTTTGTGGTCAGGGACAGTGGGAGGACACGACGGGTGCACTCGAGTCGACAAAACGATTCGCGGGACTGCTCGGTGACAAGGGCATCCGGCACGAGATGGACCTGTGGGGTTACGACGTGCCGCACGACTGGCCCTCGTGGCGTGCTCAGCTCGCGCACCACCTCCCGAGGTTCTGCTGATGACGAGCGAGCACCTCATCGGCCTTCTTCTCGGAACGGAAGAGGATTGGCCGACCGCGTTCGAAGCGATCATGGCGCGTCTGAAGCCGGAGATCCGCTATCGCGGTGACCTTCACACGATCGACCTCGAGCGCATAACGATCGAGCCCTTCGACTTACGTGCAGTGCCGCGCTATTCGCTGGTGATCGATCGGCTCGCCCACTGGTACTACGTGCCGCGCGAGTGGCTCAAGAAGGTTGCGTTGATGAACGACGTCTATCTGCTCAACAATCCCTTTACGTTCCAGTCGATGGAGAAACACTCTGCTTATTGCGCAATGATGCGCTTGGGTTTGAAGATACCGACGACGTGGATGCTCCCCACGAAGAAACCGCCCGAGAACGAACGTTTCCCATACACCGCGGCGAAGTACAACCAACCCTTTTCGCTTGAAGACGTCGCGGACCATGTGGGCTATCCGCTCTACATGAAACCTTTCGACGGCGGTGCCTGGGTCGGGGTCACTCGCGTCGCGGATGACGGCGAGCTCCATCGCCGTTACGACGAGTCCGGCGAACGACTGATGCACCTGCAGAGCGCGTTGGAGAATTTCGAGGTGTTCGCTCGAAGCCTGTCGATCGGTGCAGAGACGATGGTGATGCACTACGAGCCGGGTCGCCCGCTACACGATCGTTATCAAGTCGATCACGGTTTCTTGACGCCATCGCAAGGAGAAGAAGTGTTGACGATCTCGCGTCTCGTCAACGCCTTTTTTCGATGGGAATTCAACTCGTGCGAGATGATCGTCAAATCGGGTGAGATCTACCCGATCGATTACGCGAACGCGTGCCCGGACATGGCTTTGATCAGCCTCCATTACTACTTTCCTTGGGCCATCAAGACCTTGGTCAAGTGGTCGATCTTCTGCGCGGTCTCCGGCCGCCGGATGCGCGTCGATCAAGACATCCGAAGCTTCTTCGACATCGGCGACGACGACAGCCTTTCTTATGACGAGAAGCTGGCGCGCTACCACGAGCTCACCGACAGCTACTTCGAGCAAAAGGCATATGAGGAGTTCTGCTCCGAACATCTGTCGCACATCGACGAGGTGGTCGTGGATTACTTCGAGAGTGACGACTTCGACCGGTTACTCGTTGCTACTGTGACGTCGTCGTTCCCACCCCACGAGCACGAGCGCTTCGTCGCTCACTACCGCGGGCTGCTACGAGCGTGGGTCCACGACCAGAGGTCTCAAGCGATCGTCTAGCGCTGCGAACGGTGGCGCGCTCGGCAGAAAAGGAACTGTTTTCCAGGTTCAGGCCTAAACGACGATGGATTTCTTCGGGAAAATCCTCAGTTGAGGGTTAAAACCTTGTGCCGGGGGGCCGAATCTCTACTATGTGCCAGAAGACGTATGACGCGTCTGCCGGTCGTGCACTGCGCCCGGCGGGGGATTCCCGAGGATCGAAGCGGCCATGACCCGTCGTTACTGTCCCGCATGCGGCACGGAAACCGAAGTTGTCGACGGCTTTTGCCTTCTAGGCC
>JALZGD010000173.1:2385-5517 GCA_030861205.1 Actinomycetota bacterium | reverse complement strand
GATCGTCCCAACGGATCGGCGGGGCCATCGGATTGAGGCCCGTCACCCACTCCGTAAAGGCCGCGCGACCTGAGGCCGGGCATCTGGTACACCTGCCAGCACGTCATGTTCGACTCGAACTGACCCGCGCACGGCTGCTTCAATCCCGAGTTCCACACGGTGGTGAACGGCTGTAACTCGACGACGATGTCCGTCAGCTCCGGCGAGTGAGCCGCTAGAACCTCGCTCAGCGTCGCACCGTGCTCGATCAGTCGCCCGAGATCGGATCCCGTGGCTCTCTGGAACGCGGTCAGACGATCTAGAAAAGCTGGGAACGACCGCAACGACGCCGTGAACTCAGGTCCGGCCCCGACCAGGGCGCGATCGGCCGAGTCGAGGGCGTCCATGAAAGACACGAGCGTGTCGCCGTTCTGATCTAGCCAAACAGAGAAATCCCGTAGCTGGCGGAAACTCGTGTCGAGCTCCGATGAACGTGAATTGACCGCTCGCAGCGCCTGCAATCCTTTGTCGATCGCGCGGCGGCCCGAGGGTTCCTGTCCGGAGAACCCTTGCGCGAGGGCGTGCAGCACTTCAGCGAGGTCCCCGGTCGGAACCGTGCCGAGAAGGTTGTGTCCGAGCTGGAGCTCCTTCTCTAGCTCGAGGGGCTCGGTCGTCTGAGCATCGGGGATCACGTCGCCGGCCTCGAGATCGGCGATGCCTGAATCGGTAGCCGGCGGGATCAGCTCGACCCACTTCTGTCCGAACACCGTCTTCGATCGGATCTCGGCGCGTGTCGTCTTCGGCAGGTTGAGGTCCCCATCTATGCGCATCTCGACGACGGCATCGCCATGGGGGTCGAGGTGAAAGCCGGAGATGCTCCCGACGAGGACGCCCTTGATCTTGACGTCTCCCCCGACCGGCAGTTGCTGCCCGACCCCGGGCGAAGAGAAGAGGGCCGCTATGGGTGTCCCGGAGCGGAAGCCACCTTCAAGGAAGAACCACGTCGCACCGATCGACGCGGCGAATAGGGCGAGCGCGACCGCGCCGATCGTTGCTTTCCGGATCCTTTGCAGATCCCGTGGGGAGCGCCGCTTCACAGTTGGCCCCGCGGTTCTTGCGAGTGCTTTATGGAACCCCCTTGGTCACCCGGAGGCAACGTTACTTCCCGGGTATCGAAAGGGGGCACCCCCTGAGGGGCGCCCCCTTCACATCCGGACCTGTGAACTAGTTGCCGAGAACGACGAAGTTGCAGTTGCCTCCATCCACTCCGGTGAACTTCAACGGAACCGTCGTGCTCAGACCCGTGCCCAGAGACGTCGCAAAGTTTGGATTGTTGGCGTCGACGTGGAACTTAGAAACCGGAACCTGCCCCTGCCCCACGGCGTCGGTCGTGATGGTCACGTCACCCTCGCCCGTGAGGATCAAGGCAGTAACGACTTTTCCACCCGGGACCGTGACCACGTTCGGAAGCGGGCCCTGCGCGGGGTCGGTCGAAGCCGTGCAGTCACCAACTCCGAGCACGCCGCCGCCGCCGGCGTAGGTGCGTGTCGCGACCGCACCGTCGGAACCGGGGGCCTGGAAGAGCCCCATCGGCGGGATCACCTTCGATTCGATCGTGGCCCCCGAGCTGTCCTCGATCTTGGCGGTTGCGGTTCCGCCCGCGAGCTTGACCTTCTGCGTGGCGGCCTGTACGACCGGAGCCGCAAGAATGAACACGGCGAGTCCGATGCCGATCGCCGTCAGAAACGTGCGCCCCTTGTCCCGACTGGTTGCTTCATGCAGGTCCACGACCTCTCCTCTCGTCTTCGGTGGCCTCTCCACCCACCACGAATCCCGACGACTTCACGCTAGCTGCGAGCAGCGATCGTCGCTAGATGGTTTTTTTGTGAAAAAGATGGGACAGAGTGGCGAATTTCCGGCGATTAACGCTTGCTCCTCGATCTCGTGAGCTGCTCGGATTCGCGTTGACGCCATGCGGCGATCGCCGCATGGTCCCCCGACAGAAGCACGTCGGGTACGCGGTGTCCGCGGAAGTCGGCCGGCCTGGTGTACTGCGGGAATTCGAGGCTCCCCGAAGAGTGAGATTCGATCAGCAGGGAGTCGGGGTTCCCCAGAACCCCCGGCACGAGGCGCGACACCGCTTCGATAACGACCAACGCGGCTAGCTCGCCACCTGCGAGAACGAAGTCGCCTATCGAGATCTCGTCGTGCACCAATTCGTCAGAGACGCGCTGATCGACCCCCTCATAGCGGCCGCAGACGAGAACGATGTGCTCCAGCCGAGAGAGTCGCTCGACCTTCCCTTGAACCAGTCGCTCGCCGCGTGCCGACATCAATATGAGTCGGCTGGACGTCGTTGCGACGCTTTCCACGGCAGCGAAGATCGGCTCGGGGCGCATGACCATGCCCGCGCCGCCCCCGTATGGCTCGTCGTCGACGGACAGGTGCGGGCCGATGCCGAATGGACGGAGGTCCACGACGCCTATCTCCAGTAGGCCCTGCTCTATGGCGCGGCCGAGCAAGCTCGTCCTGAGTGGAGCGTCGAAGAGCTGAGGGAACAGCGTGATGACGTCGATCTTCACAACAGGACCCGGTATCGGAGCACTAGTCGAGGAGGCCCTCGGGTGGCGTCAGGGTGATCGTTCGCGACGCACGGTCGATGTCATTGACGATCTCTGCAACGAACGGAACGAGCCGCGCGCCAGCCGGCGTGTCGAGTTCCAGCAATTCCTGCGCTGCACCCACCACGATCTCTCGGACGGTTCCGAGCCGCCTCCCCTGCGCGTCGACCGCAGCCATCCCGATGAGCTCATGGTGCCAGAATTCGTCGTCGGCGAGCTTTCTCAAGGCACTTTCGGGGACAAAGACCGGGCCCCGCAGGGCCTCGGCGGCGTCGCGATCGTCGACATCGAGGAATTTGACGAGCATCCGCTGTCCGTGACTGCGCGTGGACTCGATGGTCAGGGGTCTTCCGTCGGCTCGCTGCACGATTGCGCCCGGGTCGAAACGATGCGGGTCGTCTGATATCCGCACGAGATAAACCTCTCCGTTGATTCCGTGAGGTTTTCCAACTTCACCGGCCAGCAGCAAAGATGGGGGCTCGTTCGGTTGGGTCAGTCGACGACCTCGACCATCGCGCGTATGCCTTCTTGC
>JALZGD010000173.1:0-2375 GCA_030861205.1 Actinomycetota bacterium | reverse complement strand
GCGAGCACACGCAAGGCTCTGATGATCCGCCCGCGCTTGCCGATCATCTTGCCGACATCGTCGGGGTGGACCGAGACCTCGTAAACGACGGTGTCTTGTTCGCCCTCCACCTCTTCGATCACGACTTCGTCGGGATAGTCGACCAACCACGGCGTCACGAACTCGAGGAAGTCGCGTGCCATGTCTACCCCTTCGCCGGGGCTTCCTGTTCGGCGTCGTCCGAAGTCGCTGCCGCGTCACCGGCCGACGCGTCGGACTCTTCCGATACGGAGGCTGCAACCGTCGCCTTCACGGATCGACGAGGCTTAGGGTCGTCACCGGTGGCCGGCGCCGCGGTAGGAGGCGGTGCTTCACCTGTGAATTCCGACCATGCCCCTGAGATACGCAGGAGGTTCTTTACCTGATCCGATGGTTGGGCGCCCTGGCGGAGCCAATAGACGGCCCGTTCGCCGTCGATGGAGATGAGAGATGGATCCGCGAGCGGCTGGTAATGACCGATCGCTTCGATGATCCGGCCGTCTCGAGGGCTGCGAGCATCAGCCACGACAACGCGGTAGGCAGGCTGCTTCCTCTTGCCGACGCGCATCAATCTGATCTTGACCATCTAGTGGAGCTCCTCGCCAAATCGCCGCCACGTACGAGCTGCAGGGCGGCTCGGGCACACGATGTTAGCAGGTCAGATATCCATCCCAGGGGGCAGCTTCATCCCTGCCGGAAGGCGCATCTTCTTGCCCTTCGTCATCGATCTCATCATCTTGCGAACTTGATCGAACTGCTTGATCAAGGCGTTGACGTCTTGGATCGAGGTTCCCGAGCCCATTGCGATCCGTCGCCTTCTGCTTCCGTTTATGACGGAGGGGTCGTTACGTTCCTGTGCCGTCATCGACCGCATGATCGCCTCGACCCTAGGTAGCTGAGAGTCGATCTCGTCTGAGCTTGGAAGCTTCGTCATGCCCGGCATCATCCCGATGACCTGACTGAGCGGACCCATCTTCTTCACCGCTTGCAACTGGTTGAGGAAGTCGTCGAAGGTGAAGTCGGCTCGACGAAGCTTCTCTTGCATCTTCTTCGCTTCGTCCTCGTCGAACGCTTGCTCGGCCTTCTCGATGAGGGTGAGAACATCGCCCATGCCCATGATCCGCGACGCGATCCGGTCGGGGTAGAAGGGCTCGAGGTCGCCCAGTTTCTCGCCGACGCCCGCGAACTTCACAGGACGTTGAACAACGAACGCCATAGACAGCGCCGCACCCCCGCGCGCGTCGCCGTCGAGCTTCGTCAGGATGATCCCGGTGATGTCGACGTGATCGCGGAAGGCTTCTGCGACGTTCACCGCGTCCTGTCCCGTCATCGCGTCGCACACCAACAACGTCTCGTCTGGATCGATCGTCTTCGCCACGTCGGCAAGCTCTTTCATCAATGCGGTATCGACGTTCATGCGTCCCGCCGTGTCGACGATGACGTCGGTCGCCGCCATGTCGGTGGCGTACTTCATCGCGCGCTTGGCGACCTTCGGAGCCTTGCTCGCATCCTCTGAATAGACGGGGACCTTTGTCTGCTCACCAAGGACCTGCAATTGCTTGATAGCTGCAGGACGTTGCAGGTCGCATGCGACGAGCAACGGTTTACGGCCCTGGCTCTTCAACAACCGTGCCAGTTTCGCGGCGGCCGTCGTCTTACCCGATCCTTGGAGACCCGCGATCAGGATCACGCGCGGAGGACGGTCGACGTGGACCAAGCCCGCCGCCTCGCGGCCGAGGACGTCGATCAACGCTTCGTGAACGATCTTGATGACTTGCTGCGCGGGCGTGAGGCTCTTGTGGATCTCGGCCCCCGCGGCCCTTTCGCGGACGTCTTGCACGAATGCCTTGACGACTTTGAGTGAGACGTCCGCTTCAAGGAGCGCGAGTCGGATCTCGCGCAGCACCTCATCGACCTGTTTGTCCGACAGCCGCCCGCGAGCGCGCAGTCGGTGGAAGATGTCGTCGAGGCGGTTCGTCAGGTTGTCGAACATCACGACGCTTTCAGGTAACGAGAGAGACCGGTTTCGAGGTCGACAGGCTCGATGCCCAACGCTCTAACGGCCGTCAGGTCGACCAAACCGTCTTGAGTGGCGAAGTCGATCCCTTGTGGTGTCATCGGGGGTCGAGGAAGCACTCGGAGCGGTGCGGTGGCTGCTTTGGCCAGGGGGGCCGGGACCGGGACGATCAAGCGACGAAGCTTCATCACGCGCAGCAAGCAACGGACGACGTCGTTCATCGACATCACGTTTGGGCCGCCGATCTCGTAAACGGCATCCCACGCGCCATCGTCGTCGCAGACGCGAGCAACGAGCTCCGCGATGTCGCCGACCCACACCGGTTGGATCACCTGGCGTG
>JALZGD010000172.1:4010-5540 GCA_030861205.1 Actinomycetota bacterium | reverse complement strand
GGGTTCCACGGCACGTCGATGCGCGACATCGCCCGGTCCGCAGGCATCACCGAAGGTCTCATCTACCACTACTTCGCGTCGAAGCGCGACCTGTTCCGGGCAATCATCCAGGAGTACTCGTTCCTTCCGCTCCTGCGGACGCTGCCGGAGCTTGCAGATCAATTAGATCTGCGCGGCTTGCTGATCGTCTTGGCCCGCGGGTTCTTCGACGTCCTTCGGCAGAACACGGAGCTGACCCGGTTGCTGCTCCAAGAGGTACAGGTCTTTCCCGAAGAGAAGGAAGCATTCTTCGCCGACGCGGTGGGCGAATCGATCGCCGAGCTCGCGCGCATCCTCGATGGACGCATGTCGGAACGTGCAAGGGCTCAGGTCGACGCGGAGATGGCAGCTCGGATCTTCTTCAATGCATTGCTTGCGTTCTTCGTCGAGCAGGAGATCCTCGGCGGTCGCTACCTCTTGCCGGCGGACGAGCGCCAATACATCGAGACTCTCGTCGACATGTTCGTGCGAAGGCTGGGAGTCGGCCGGACTCGTCTCGGTTAGCGCGATCCTGCCGCGCGGTTAGGCGGTAAGCGACTGGGGGGTCTGCGCGAGCACACCCGTCACGATTGTCTCCAGCGTCGTCTTCGGCTCGCCAGGAGCGAGCACCCGCAACGACGCAAGCGCATCCGATGCAGTTTTCTCGGCTGCTTGCTGCGCCGCTTCCAGAGCTCCCGTCGCTCGCATCACGTCGAGCACTGCGTCGAGATCGGCTCGCCCGTCGCTCAAGTCCTCTGCAAGTTTCAGGTCTCGTTCGCACGCGATGAGCACGGGAAGCGTGTACACGCCCTGGGAGAGATCCGTTCCAGGAGTCTTCCCGGTGACGCGTGGATCACCGACGAAGTCCAGTAGGTCGTCGACGATCTGGAAAGCGATTCCGAGGTCGAGGCCGTAACGCCTGAGCGCGTCTCGCACATCGGGTGGTGCTCCGGCGGTCACGGCCCCCATCTCACACGCGGCTTGGAACAACGCTGCTGTTTTCTTCGACACCGTGTCGACGTAGCTGTTGGTCGACCGTCGGGCATCGAACAACGCTGCGGTCTCGACGATCTGCCCTTCGCAGACATCGGCCAGCGCCGAGGCCAGGATCCCCGGGACATCTCCTCCCGCGTGCGCGCCGAGTAGGCACCCTTGTGCAAAGAGGTAATCACCGACCAGCACGGCTACCTCGGTGCCCCACTGCGCGTGGACGGTCGCGACGCCTCTCCGCGTCGCCGTTTCGTCGACCACGTCATCGTGATAGAGCGTCGCGAGATGTATCAGCTCGACGGCTGCAGCTGCCAAGTCGGTTGCGGTCGATCCCGGCGTCGCGGCGCGCGATGCAGCCAGCACCAGCGCAGGACGCAATCTCTTCCCTCCGGCTCGGATCAGGTGCAGCGCGGGCTCCCGGACGAGCTCGTGCGGCGATGTGCCTGCAGTGTCGAGCAGGATCGACTCGACCCGCAGCAAATCGTCGACAAGCCACGTCGGCTGATTCATTCGCCCATCGCC
>JALZGD010000172.1:548-4000 GCA_030861205.1 Actinomycetota bacterium | reverse complement strand
CCGCGTAGCTGCGAGGCCGAGACGAGTCCAGCTCGACGAGGAGGACCCTCTGTCGCGGCCCGAGCGCGATCTCTCCGCCGATGATCGGAATGGCTTCCGATGCCTTTCCGAGCACGGCGTGCGCTATGTGCGCCGGGCCGTTCGCGGGCTCGTCCTCCACGAGGTTCTCCGTACGGATCGATAGATCGTCGTGGGCGTAATAGCCGGTTGAGGGCGCGATCGTCTCGAGCGTAGCCAAGAGTGATTCTTTGAGCTCGGGCGTCGGCGAACACAGCAACACGCAGCAAGTCGTATGCGGCGAGAACACCAGCGCCGAACCGTTCCGGACCCCGGATTCGCGGACGGTTTCGATGACTTCCTCGGTGACGTCGAGGATGTCGAGGCGGCCGCCGGTCTTGGTCTCGAACTGCTTGTAGAGGATCACGACATCATTGTCGTCTACGTTGCCGCTCGACACGTTGCACACATGACCGGATGGGCTAAACAGACGTTCAATCGATTGGTCGGGCGTTCAGGCCGCGCCCTCGCCTGCGCGCCTATCCTTGCGTTTCGTGGGCATCCTGCCGGACGAAGCAGAAGCCGTTTTCAACGCTGCTCTCGTAAGCGAGCTAACGGTCCTCAACGCGGGCGGCGAGCCCGTCACCTACCCACTGATCCCGTTGTACGACGGACGCCACATCTACATGACGTCCTCCGTGCTCTTTTCGAAGAAGCTAGAGCACATAAAGAAGAACCCGAAGGTCTCAGTGACCGTGACGGACCCGGTGGCCGCTCAGGTCGAGCCCTTTCACCGCGTCACGGTCCAGGGAACGGCTCGCGTCATCGAAGACGATTTCCATTCAGGCTGGGAAAACGTCCTGCCGTTGTGGACGGCCAAAGAGCCCATCGTCAAAGACTTGGTGAAGAAGCGTTTCGCGATGCCGTTGTTCTGGGAACGCGCGGTGATCGAGATAACCCCGGTGCGTATCTTGTTGTGGCGGAACGGTGACACGCACGCGGCCCCCGAAGTGCACGAGCTCGGAGTACCCGCCTGATGGCTTACTCAACCGTGCAGGACCTCTTCGCCGACATATCGACGTTCGAGCACGCCGTAGTCGCGTACGTCGACCCCGATGGTTATCCCGTCAACGTCGCGACCGGTTTCCATGTGGATAACGACCACAACGTCATCCGGCTCGACGCGCCCGCGGTGCCCAGTCGGGTCGGCGAAGGCTCCGAAGTGAACGTCACCTTCAGTCACATCCGTCCGTATCCCGGGGTTGGCTACGACCAACGTCGTTACGTCTCCGTGTGGGGCACGGTGACGCGCGCAAACGGCTCGATCGAGGTCACGCCGGCGCGCAGTCACGGCTGGGACGAGGAGCGACTCTCGTTCTTCGAGCTGTGCGAGCGAAGCGTCCCGGCGGCACATCGCTACATTCGCAAAGTCGGGGCCGAGCAAGGACGAACGATCAAACCGATGATGTCTCTTGGTTGGGTGGTCTTCCTCGCCACCCGACTGCCGTTCCTTACCGGGACGGTCGTGCCGGTCATGCTGGGAGCCGTCATTGCACGCGCACACGGTTTCTCGCAATGGTGGCTCACGGTTCTAGCGCTCATGGGAGCGTGCGCGATCCACTTGGGCTTAAACGTGCTGAACGACGTATCGGACGCGACGTCTGGTGCCGACGAAGCGAATGTGAACCCGACGATGTATAGCGGCGGTTCGAGAGTGATCCAGTACGGCCTGGTGAGCCTCAGAGCGATGCGTGTGACGGCCGCCTGCCTTTACGCGGTGGGTATCGGCATCGGCCTATACCTCGTCGCGACCCGAGGTATCGAGCTCTTGTGGATCGGCCTGATCGGCGTCTTCCTATCGGTCTTCTATACGGCGCCGCCCCTCAGGCTCGTGCATCGCGGGCTCGGCGAGCTCTGCGTTGCGATCGGGTTCGGGCCGGTGATGGTCCTCGGCACGTATTTTGTCGTCGCGAAGCAGTTGTCGTGGGAAGCGTTCTACGCCTCGCTGCCGGTCGCGATCTTCATCATGCTGATCCTCTACGTGAACCAGATCCCGGACCGCAGATCCGACGCGGCCACGGGGAAGCGGACGATCGTCGTACGGTTGCCGAAGAGCGCGATCGTGTGGGGCTACGCTGCATCGGTAGCCGCGGCTCTCGGCTTGATAATCGGGGGAGTTGGCGCCGGGATCATGCCCGCCTGGACGCTGATCGCGCTGCTCCCCATCCCTATCGCCGTACAGGTCTATAAAGCGATCTCGTCCCACTACGACAGCCCCTACGAGCTGATGAAGGGCATGGGGCAGAACGTCGCATTGCACTTCTTCACCGGCGTTCTGTTGATCCTCGGGTACGTGCTGGCGATCGTTTTCTGATCCATCTCCGAACGATTAGCTATCCTCCCGACGATGTTCATCACTCGAGGGACGCGCCACGACCATGACGATCTGCGTGACTTCTACGCACGCCACGAATGGAGCGAAGAGCCGGTCGAAGTCGACTCCGGGAAGGCGTTCATCGCCCGTGACGGTGCGATCGTCGGCGCCGTGCGCCTGATCGAGATCGATCCACAGAACGTGATCGTCGACGACGTCTTGGTCGCGGAGGATCGCCGAGGGGCGGGCATCGGCAGTCAGTTGATGAGGGCGGCTATGAATAGTCGCGGGGGCACGATGTACCTGTGCTGTCACGACGAACGACTTCGGTTCTACGGCGATCTCGGTTTCACCGAGATCGATCCCGACTCGTTACCGGCGGACGTCCTCGAGTACTTCAAGAAGGAAGGCGACTACCCGAGCCGTCCGGATCATGTGCACCATTTCTTGAAAGCGCGCTAGCGCCGGCTACACGATCAAGCGCAATTGGGCCAGCGTGACGACTCGCCGGCAGCAAGCAACCGCGCCGCGGTTCTTGCCTGAGCGGCTGGGTCGTAGATCGAGCCGTAGCCGTACGCCGACCATGTCGTCTGGTCGAACTGGAACAGCCCGTAGTAGCCGGCCCCGTTGTACGCGTGGGGATCGAGGTTCGATTCGCATTCGGCCACCGAGATGAGGTAGCTAGACGACAGCCCGAATTCGCCTGCGGCCTGGGAGATGATCCCGGCGATCGAGCCGGCCGCGTACACCGGTGCGACCGGGGTCGGCGAGGTAATGACGGTCGTTGTCGCAGGGCTCTCTTCGATCGATGTCGACGACGGGGCCGACGTCGGGGACGGGGTCACCCGCGCTTTGGTGGTGAGATTCGCCTGGAACCTCATCAGGCCCGCAGCGGCGCCGGTTGACGTGATCGCCTCCGATTGGTGTGACGACGTGAAGCTGCCCGCCATCCTCTCGAAGAATGCGATCGGAGCGTCGTTCGGCTTGATGACGCCGGCGGCGAGCCCGATCATCACGACCGACCACACACCGACGGCGACCCTTTGCAACCACAGCCGGCGCCGCGCTCGCCGTCTAGCCC
>JALZGD010000172.1:0-538 GCA_030861205.1 Actinomycetota bacterium | reverse complement strand
GAAACGAAGTGCATCCACTGATGCTTGCCTCCTTTGCCCGCAACCGCGCCCGGCATGGGCGCACGCGCCTCCGAAAGTCGTTGCTGTCAGAAAAGGCCCGGCGCGGAGGGGCCTTTACGACGTGCGGCCGCCGTCGGCAGCCGCGGCGCGGGGTGCGTCTACCCCGCATGAGGGTCGCAGGCTAACATCTGCAAGCGCGTGAAGGGGCGCACACGTGCCCTTGTGAACGCCATTCCAGGCCCGTCGTGGAGGAAAAAGTCGACAAAGCGACGGTCAGCAGCGCGAAAGTGGAAAACAGCAGGTCAGCGTATCCTCGCAGCATGAAGACCGCCCTGATCACCGGAGCCACGGGGCAGGACGGTTCCTACCTGTGCGAGCTGCTTCTGGCCAAGGGCTACGAGGTCCATGGGCTCATCCGTCGGGCCTCGTCCTTCAACACTCAGCGGCTAGATCCGATCTACCGGGATCCGCACGAGAGCGGGGTCCACTTCTTCATGCACTACGGAGATCTATCGGATTCGGGGTCGCTGGTGAACCT
>JALZGD010000026.1:11290-14788 GCA_030861205.1 Actinomycetota bacterium | reverse complement strand
TTCCCGGTCTGTGCGGCGGTCTATCGGGTCACGTCTACGTCGGACACGAAGGCACCGTCTACATGCCACGCGGATGGTGCGGTCACCCATATCTCGCGATCAGCCACGATGAGGGCGCGACGTGGAACGACGTCAAGGTCTCCAACATGGGGATCTCCGGCCACGAAGGCGTGATCGCGGAAGACGCGGCAGGCAACCTGTACTACATGTGGATCGATAGCCTCACTCGCTTGCCGTACGTGTCGATCTCGACGAACGGCGGAACCAAGTGGGGCAAGCCCATCGAGGTGGGGGCCCCCGGCGTCAAAGAGACCGACCTACCGACTCTCGAAGTCGGAGCACCCGGCCACGTCGCCCTGGCCTACGTGGGAAGCACCAACGCGCCCGGCGCCCCTTACAATACACGAACGTCACGTGGAACGCGTACATCTCCGAGAGCGTCAACATGCTGTCGAAGAATCCCACCTTCTACTCGGCGACGGTCAACAACCCGAAGGACCCGATCGTCCGACGGACGTGCGGCCCGGACCGTTGCGTGCCCGAGTACGACTTCATCGACATCGACATCGCGCCCGACGGGACGGCGTGGGCGGCGTACGTCGACGGCTGCATCGGCGCGTGCGCCACGACCACGGGCGCCGGTAACAACGCCTCAGAGGGGATCGTCGGGCACCTCGCAGGCGGTCCGAGCCTGTGGACCAAGCAGGTCAACGACTACGCCGACGTGGTGAAGAAGAAGAAATAAGGATCGCTCCGTAAGAGATCTTCCGAGGGCCCGGGGAACCGGGCCCTCTTCGCGTCCTAAGACAACGCAGGCGAGATGCGGTCCGGATCGATGTCGTAACGCTTGATCGCGTCGGAGACGACCTCGGGCTTGAGATCTCCGTATTCGGCCAGAGCTGCGAGAGTTGCGACGACGATGCTCGGCGCATCGATCTCGAAGAAGCGCCGCAATGCCTCGCGCGAATCGGAGCGACCGAAACCGTCGGTTCCCAGCGGGATGAACGGCGCAGGAACCCACCGCGCGATCTGATCGGGCACTGCCTTCATCCAGTCGCTCACCGCGATGACAGGTCCTTCCTTGTTCTCGAGGCACTTCGTCACGAACGGTTGCCGGCGCGCCTCCTCGGGGTGGAGGCGGTTCCACCGCTCGGTCTCGAGAGCTTCGTGACGAAGCTGCTGATACGACGTGGCGCTCCATACCTCGGCCCCCACGTCGTGGTTCTCGGCCAAGAGCTTTTGAGCTTCGAGCGCCGATCCAACCATGGGCCCCGACCCAAAGATCTGAGCGCGGTACTTCAGGTCGCCCGGAGCGTCGGCGAATCGGTAGAGCCCGCGGACGATCCCTTCCTCGATACCTTCGGGCATCTGCGGTTGCGGATACGGCTCGTTGTACAAGGCGAGGTAATAGAAGACGTCCTGGTTGTCGTCGAGCATCCGGCGAAGGCCGTCTCTGACGATCGTTGCGATCTCGTACGCGAACGCGGGGTCGTAAGACAAACACGCGGGGTTCGTCGACGCCAGAAGCAACGAATGACCATCCTCGTGCTGCAAGCCCTCGCCGTTGAGCGTCGTCCGGCCCGCCGTCGCACCGAGGAGGAACCCTCGTCCTCGCTGGTCGCCGAAGCTCCAGATGAGGTCACCGATCCTCTGGAACCCGAACATCGAATAGAAGATGAAGAACGGGATCATCGGCTCGTTGTGGGTCACGTACGAAGTCCCTGCTGCTGTGAACGACCCCATCGAGCCCGCCTCCGTTATCCCCTCTTCGAGGATCTGTCCCTCACGGGCCTCCCGGTACGCAAGCAAGTGCTCGGCATCCACCGGCTCGTAGAGCTGGCCGTGAGCCGCGTAGATCTTGAACTCGGGGAACAACGATTCCATCCCGAACGTGCGAGCTTCGTCGGGGATGATCGGAACGACGCGAGCGCCGACGTTCTTGTCCCGGAGCAACTTTCGTATGACCCGGACGCAAGCCATCGTCGTCGCGACCGGGGTCGTCGATCCCTTCGCAAACTCGGCGTACAGGTCGTCTCCGGGAAGCTCGAGATCGACGTGTTGATACTTCCGCTCGGGAACGAAACCACCCAGAGCGTTACGCCGCGCGAGCATGTACTGCACCTCGACCGAGTTCTTACCGGGGTGGTAGTAGGGCGCGATACCTTCGCTGATCTCGTCGTTGTCGATCGGTAGATCGAGCCGGTCGCGAAACGCGCGTAGCTCTTCTTCTTTGAGCTTCTTGACCTGGTGCGTGACGTTACGGCCTTCGAACCCCATGCCCAGAGCCCAACCCTTTACGGTCTTGGCAAGGATGACGACGGGCGCGTCCTTCAGATGAACCGCGGTTGCGTACGCCGCATAGAGCTTCCGGTAGTCGTGACCGCCACGACGCAAACGCCGAAGGTCCTCGTCTGAGAGGTGCTCGACCATCTTCGTGAGGCGCGGGTCCGGCCCGAAGAAATGCTTGCGGATGTAATCACCGGACTCGACCAGGAACTTCTGGAAGGTCCCGTCGAGCGTCGTGTTCATCTGGTTGACGAGCACTCCGTCGTCGTCACGTGCCAGTAGCTCGTCCCATTCGCGGCCCCAGACCACCTTGATCACGTGCCACCCGGCGCCGCGGAAGATCGACTCGAGCTCTTGGATGACCTTGCCGTTGCCTCGCACGGGGCCGTCGAGCCGCTGCAGGTTGCAGTTGACCACCATGATCAGGTTGTCGAGGCCCTCGCGTGCCGCGAGCGACAACGCCGCCATCGACTCGGGCTCGTCCATCTCACCGTCGCCGGTGAATGCCCACACGCGTTGATCGGTGGTGTCCTTGATCCCGCGGTGCAAGAGATACCTGTTGAAGCGCGCCTGATAGATCGCGTTCAACGGCGACAGTCCCATTGACACCGTGGGAAATTCCCAGAAATCGGGCATCAGACGAGGGTGTGGATACGACGAGAGCCCTCCGCCGAATGCCTCCATCCGGAAACCGTCGAGTTGCTGCTCGGAGATGCGCCCCTCTAGGTACGCGCGTGCGTAGACGCCCGGCGCGCCGTGTCCCTGGATAAAGACTTGGTCGCCTCCCCCGGGCATGTCCCTTCCGCGGAAGAAGTGGTTGAAGCCGACCTCGTACAGGCTCGCCGACGACGCATACGTCGAGATATGACCCCCGATGCCATCGTGATGCTTGTTCGCGCGCGACACCATGACTGCGGCGTTCCACCGGATGACCTGACGGATCCGGTGCTCGACCTCTTCATTGCCGGGGAAGTACGGCTCTTGCTCGGGAGGGATCGTGTTGATGTAGTCCGTCGACACCATCGACGGTAAGCCGATCTGACGCTCTCGGGCGTGCAAGAAGATGCGATGAAGCAAGAAGCGAGCGCGGGCGGGCGAAGAGTCGATGACCGCCTCGAGGGCGTCTAGCCACTCCTGCGTCTCTTCGGGATCGATGTCCGGAAGTTGATCCTTGAAGGCGTCGTACATGTCACCCCTCAGCCTGACGCGCAC
>JALZGD010000026.1:7946-11280 GCA_030861205.1 Actinomycetota bacterium | reverse complement strand
GCTTACCGGTGCTTGCTATGTTTCGCGACCCCTCTGTCAGCGTAACCCCGTCTCTGTGGCTATCGTCGCATCCGATGACACCACTCCCGGTCGTATGGGCCGCGTCGTTCCTCCTCGTCGCGAGCGGCGCGGCGAAGATCCGGCATCCCGCGGAGGCAATCCCAGCGCTGCGCGCCGTCGGGCTGAACGCGCACCGCTATGCAGTCGTGCTGCTGGGCGCGATAGAGATAGTTGTGGGGGCCGGAGCGCTGAGTGGGATATCGCGAGGCTTTTACGCCGCGATGGCTTTTCTCTACATCTGGTTCACGGTGTTCAGCGTCCGGTTGGCGATCCTCCGCATACCCGGCATGTCGTGCGGGTGCGCAGGTCGGAGAGACCTCCCGCCGTCGTGGGTCCACGTCGTGTTGAACGTCGCTGCGGTGCTGTCGGCCGTAGCCGCCTCCGCGACCGACCCAGTGCCACGCAACAGCGACCTGTTGATGCTTTCGGTTGGCTCGCTCGCGATCGCGTGGGCCGCATATCTCGTCGTCGCGTACGTCCCCACGTTGTTCAGCTCCTATCGCTCCGCGCAATGACCGACCGGATAGTCGCAGGCGCGTCGCGCGCTCTGTCCAGCAAGACGACTCGCCGTGGGTTCCTCGAGAAAGCGGCGGTTGTCGGTTCCGCGCTGATGGTTTCACCGCTTCGCTATCTCCTGAGACCCGTGCCGGCATACGCAGTCGTGACATCCCCCCACTGCGCGTCGGGCTTGTGCACGAGCGGCTTCACGACGTTCTGCTGCACGATCAACGACGGAGTGAACGGCTGCCCTCCTTATTCGTTCCTGGGCGGGTGGTGGAAGTGCACCAACTACCGAGGCAAAGGCGCGTGCCACAAAGAGGGCGTCCGCTACTACATGGACTGCAACGTCACTCCCGGCCATTCGTGCCCCGGCGGCTGCCACTGCGCTAAAGGCAAGTGTTCCAACAGGCACACGTGCTGCAACGATTTCCGATACGGGCAGTGCACCACCGACATCGCCGGCATCACTCCCGTTGTGTGCCGCGTCGTCAAGTGCGTCAACCCCTGCAAGCTGTACGCGAACTGCAACTGCACCCTGAAGGTCGACAACGCGACCTGCGCGCACGAGGAGGGTTGCCTGTGAGCGTGCTCGTGACCGTCGAGACCGTCCTTGTGATCCTGATGCTCGTGCTGGTCGCCGGCCTATTGCGAAGCCATGCCGAGATCTTGCGACGCCTGGAGATGACGGTCGCCCGGCCCCCGAGCAACGGTCCCGACATCACCCCGCGACGCGACCCAGGGGCGCCGGCCCCGGACATATCGGGGGAGACCCCCGATAGAGGGTCTCTCGGCCTGTCCATGATCGGGGCCGACACCCTGGTCGCGTTCTTGAGCAGCGGATGCACGACGTGTCGCGGTTTCTGGGATGCGCTTAAAGCGGGCACGGCAACCGGCCTTCACGATGTGCGCCTTGTGATCGTCACCCGCGACGCAAGCCTCGAGAGTCCGACGAAGATCGAAGAGCTAGCCCCGCGCGACATTCCCGTCGTAATGAGCTCGACCGCGTGGGACGACTACGAGGTGCCGATGTCTCCCTACTTCGTCCTCGTAAACGGCGCGACTGGGACGATCGCCGGCGAAGGAACCGCGCAAACGTGGCCTCAGGTGCTCTCCCTGGTGCGCGATGCGCTCGCGGACGAGAGACACGCGGCCCCCGGCGGACCTTCCGCGGAACCAGAAAACCGTCCCGGCCGCGCGGATACCGAGTTGCTTGCTGCCGGTATCGGCCCGGATCACCCGAGCCTCTACGAACCCGATGACCCCGCATTGCTGAAAGACCTGGATGTCGTCGACTGAGCTGACCCTGATCATCGGGATCTGCCTCGCGGTCGTAGCGGCGATCCGATCGCTGTGGTCTCCGTGAGGCGAATCGGTGCTGGCGAGCATCACTCCTCTCGGTGAGAGGAGCAGGGGATCCCGATACATGCTGACGGTGACGGCTTTCGTCGTCGGATCAACCGCGGCCGGCACGGGTGTCGGCGCGGTGCTCGCGAGCTTGGGCGCCGTTTCTGTAAGCCCCCTGAGCGCCGAGACCCGAGTCGTGCTTCTGGTGACGACGCTCGGCGCCTTGTTCTTCGTCGAGCTCCGGCGCCTCCCGACGCCTACGCGCCAGGTAAACGAAGAATGGATGCACACATATCGTGGATGGGTCTACGGGTTTGGCTACGGCGCGCAGCTGGGGACGGGCGTCGCAACAGTGGTGACCACCGCTACCGTTTACGCGGCGCTCACGACCGCTTTCTTTACGGCAGATGCCGTCGCGGGATCGATCATCGGAGCGACGTTCGGTCTTCTGCGCGGCATATCGCTGCTCGCGGGAATGCGCATACGCAGCCCACGCGCGCTCGTCAGGCTCGACGCTGCGCTGCGAAACGGAGAGCGCTGGGCGCGCTCGTTCGCGAGCACGAGCCACGCAGCGATCGTTCTGGTATGCCTCGGCTGGCTCGCTAGGTGACGCGATGAAGCTGCACGCTCACGGCATCCGCATCGAGCTCCCCCGCCGGTGGGAGGGCAAGATCTACGAACGCGACGGCGTCGCCACCTTGCACGGGGCGAACTTCCCGCTGCCGCACGGCGACGGCGACTACGCGACCAACGCGCTGTCGACGATGCCGGCACACGGCGCACTTCTGGTCGTGACGGAGTTCGATCAAAGGTCGGCCTCGAAGGGCCTGTTCGATCATCAGCAACCGAGGAAGGTCCAAGGTCGGGACTTCAGCCCGCGCTCGATGCAGAGAACCGTCGCGGGGCGTACCGGCGTTCAGCGATTCTTCACGACCCACGGTCGAGCTCTGTGCCTTTACTGCGTTCTGTCGACGCAGAAGGATTCGCACCTCAATCTGCAGCACTTGAACGACGCGCTGCAAACGCTCCACATCGAGCCCCGACAACGATGAGCCGCTGGTGTGCGGTCCTGATCGCTGCCGTCAGCGCCCTGGTTGTCGTGAGCGACGGCGTCGCGAAGGCAGACGTAGGACGACCCGGGATCGTGTACGCATCCGTCAAGAACGATCGATCGAATATCTACGTCGTGAGCGACAGTGCTTCTCCGCACCTCCTGGTTGGCGGGCGATCGAATGAGCGGGCGCCTGCGTGGTCGCCCGATGGCACGAGGGTCGCGTTCGACTCGAACCGATCAGGCAACTACGACATCTGGGTTCTCAACCGAACGACACATCATCTGCGTCGCATCACGCACGAGGGCGCCTATGACGCCGACCCCACGTGGTCACCGGACGGCACGCGACTTGCGTTCGTCACGACACAATGGGGC
>JALZGD010000026.1:6796-7936 GCA_030861205.1 Actinomycetota bacterium | reverse complement strand
TCACCCGGTTCGACGGCGACGATATGAACCCGTCGTGGTCGCCTCTCGGCGATCGCATCGCGTTCACTTCTACCCGTGGCGAATCCGACGACATATACACGATCCATCCGGATGGCACCGGCGCACATCTCGTGGTCGCAGGGCCGTACGCCGACGCGTTTCCGTCGTGGTCCCCAGCCGGAGACATGCTCGCGTACCAAGCGTTCCGCGTGGGTGGGTATCAAGTGCGAACCGTCAGGGCAGACGGAACCTTCGACCGGACCTTCGTGAAAGCCGGCAGCTTCGCCGGTTATCCGGCGTGGTCGCCCGATGGAACCGAGATCGTCTATTCCGACACGAAGTACGGAACGATGAACCTATGGCGCAAGCCCCTTTCGGGGGGCCGGGCGCATCGCGTGACGTTCGCGGGTGGCGCCGAGATATCGCCTAGTTGGGCGACGGCCGCCGGGGCGAGTCACTAACCGCTTCGAGCGACTTGAACTTTTGACAGCTCGGGCACCAATACGTGACGCGTCCCGAAGGGTCGACATCGGCTTTCCTTCGTTCGATCATCGACCCACACCTCCTGCACGCCTGTCCGGCGCGTCCATAAACCCAATGCGAGTGACCCGCCCGGGGGTCGCCCGTCGCGACCTGGTCGGGGTTGTCGCGATTCGCGGTCACGAGCTCGCGTGCGAGCTCGATCGCACGGGGTAGGTCGGCCACGGCGCCTACGGGCGACAGCGGATCTGCCCCGATCAGGAAACACAGCTCGCATCGAAAGACGTTTCCCAGCCCCCCCATCACGCGCTGGTCGAGCAAAGCAACGCCGACGGGACGGTCGGGCTCTTCCTGCAGACGTCGTAACGCCTCGTCGGCGTCCCAATCCGGGCCGAGGACGTCCGGCCCCAGGTGCGCCAGGGCATGCGCCTCCTCTTCCGTCCGCAGCAGCTCCGTGATCTTCAGTCGAATCCCGACGGCGGTGCGCGCGTCGGTCTCCAGCACGACGCGCACCTCGTCACGACGCGACGGCCACCGAGCGCCCGCCCGGATCAGCTCCCAGCTTCCGTCCATACCGAAGTGGGTGTGAAGCGTCAGGCGTCGATCCGTGCGAACCAGGAGGTGCTTACCGCGCGACGCCACGTCGGTCACGGCTTGACC
>JALZGD010000026.1:4491-6786 GCA_030861205.1 Actinomycetota bacterium | reverse complement strand
CGGCGGTCGCGACGATGTCGATCACCGGCAGCCGGAAGCCCACCGCGATCCAAGGATCGGTCTCCAAGACGTCCCGAACCTGGAAGCCCGGGCCCCGCCATCGCTCGCCGCGCCGATACAGGTGCCATTCGCCGTCCATCTTGAAATGAGTGTGGATGCTGCGACCGTCGCCGAGGCGGAAGAACAGATGTTTGCCACGAGCGACGACCGAATCGATGCTCACGTTCGCCAGGTCGACCGTCGCGAGCCGAGGCACGCGGAAGTCCGACCGTTCGATCGTTCGCCCCGCGAGCGCGCGGTTCAACCGCCGCGCCGCTAGGTGAACGGTGTTTCCCTCAGGCACGCAGCCTGAGACCGCGCGATGAGAGATGGAATCCAGCAGACAGAAGCGCTTCAGACAGAGGTGAATCCATGACCGACGCTCCGTCGGCTTTCTCGAGCTGCAACCTGCCGAGGACCCCATCGTGCACTGCAAGAGCGAGTGCGTCTGCAGCAGGCTGGAGCTTCTCGACGTCGTCGCTGTACGACAGCAGCGAGCGGCCCCCGCGTTCGACGTACAGCACGAGCTCGCCGTCGACCAGCACCACACTCGCGCCGACCTTTCGACCCGGACGATGTGAGGTGTCGCGCTCCGGCCACGGCAATGCAGCTCCATAGACGTTGGCCGGGTCGGTCGCCGCGAGAACGTGCGTGCGGGTCTCACCGGGATCCGCAAGCGCGCGGAGGCGATCGACCGCGCCCGGCTGCGCGAACTGAGCTCCGCCCAAGCCCTCGACGAAATAGCCGCGGCGACAACGTCCCGCGTCCTCCATCGCTTTGAGCACTGCATAGACGCCCGCGAAGCCACCTTCGATGCGCTCGACCGATGTCGCGCCGCGAGTGACGATCCCGTGTCGTGACAGCAACTGAGTCGCAACGGCATGTGTGCGCGTCGTCGCTTCGCGGCTGCGGGCCGGTACGAGGCTCCACCGCCCCGCGCCCGCAGGGGGGCCGAGACGTGACGGGAACGCAGGCCCCCGCCTGCGAGGACGACCCGACGGCACCGAGCGACCGCCACCGACGAGGGCTCGCAAGGGCGCCAACGTGTCGTTCGTGATCTCGCCGGCCCATACGAGCTCCCAGAGAGACAGCAACAGCTCCTTGTCGTTCTTCGACCCGACGGCGTCCGCGATCTGGCGGAAAAACGACGCGCCGTTTGCCGTCAGCGCGGCCTTGATTGCGGTCGCCTCTTCGGAGAGGTCAGTCCCTTGCGCCGGGGGTAGCAGCTCGCCGGCGTGGTCCGCGACCGCCAGAGCGATCCACCCATCGTCGCTACCGACGGCCCCCGCACCGCACCAGACGATCTCACCCGATGCTCCCAGTTGATCGAGTAAGGCCGGCGAGTAGCCCGGAAGGCGCGCGGGCAGGACCTGACGCTCGAGCGCCGATGCCGCGATCGGCGCTCCCTGGAGTTGCTCGATCGTGCTGAGAAGTGCCTCGAGGCCGCTGCTCGCAGGGCCGTGAGCGCCGATGCCGTGCCACGCCAACGCGAAGCGCGACAGAGCCTCGGGCGCGACCGGCTCGATCTCGTGCCGGAAGGCGGCCAGCGATCGACGGCGCAAACGACGCAGCACTTCGATGTCGATCCACTCGACGTCGGTTCCATCCGGACGGAACTCGCCTTGGACGACACGGCCGCGCCGCTCGAGCGACTTCAAGGCGTCCCTGATGACGGCAACGCCCAAGCCGAGTCTCCTAGCAACCTCTTCCGGGACGAATGGTCCGTGCGTTCGCGCGTAACGGCCGACGATGTCGCCGAGCGCGTCATCGACCGGCTCGAGGAACGCATGCGGTACCCCCATCGGTAGCGGCGCGCCGAGTGCGTCCCTGATGCGCGCTGAATCTTCGACTGCGATCCACCGGTCCTCGCCCGCTATCTTCGTCCGAACGATCCTGCGCGCGTCCTCGAGGACGTGGGTGAACCCGTCGGTCGCCGCCGGGTCCGACATCCGCGCGCGGATGTCGTCGGTCGTTAGATCTCCGATCGTTCGAAGAGCATCGTGAAGGCCGTCGGCGTCGCGAATACGGAAGGCCTCGCTGAGCTTCTGCAGGTCAAGCTCGAGCTCTGAAAGCGCGGTCGGATCGATCAGCTCGCGCAGTTCGTCGCGGCCCATGATCTCGGCGAGTAGCGAGCGGTCGAGGGAGAGCGCTTGGGCGCGCCGTTCTGCGAGCGGCGCGTCTCCTTCGTACATGAAGGCGCTCACGTAACCGAATTGCAGAGAGCTTGCGAACGGCGACGGCTGCGGGGTCTCGACC
>JALZGD010000026.1:2224-4481 GCA_030861205.1 Actinomycetota bacterium | reverse complement strand
CGACCTCAACTACCCTGACCTCGCGCCGCTGGATCGCCGTCATCAATTCGGTGAGGGCCGGGAGGTCGAACACATCCTGCAGGCACTCGCGGAACGTCTCGAGCATGATCGGGAACGACCCGAACCGCGACGCGACCTGGAGTAGCTGGGCGCTCTTCTGTCGCTGTTGCCACAGCGGCGTGCGCGTTCCCGGCCGCCGCTTCGGCAACAGGAGCGCCCGCGCTGCGCACTCGCGGAAACGACTCTCGAATAGCGCAGAGCTGCCGACTTGCTCGACGACAACATCCTCGACCTCCTCTGGATCGAGGAGCACCGATGCCGCCGGCACTGCGTCGTCTGCTTCCGGCAAGCGAACAACGATCCCGTCGTCGGTATAGATGCATTGCACTTCGATGCCGAGTCGCTCGGCAACCCGGCTCTCGATCGCTTGCGCCCACGGCGCGTGAACCTGGGCGCCGAAGACTGAATGGATGCACACACGCCAGTCGCCGAGCTCGTCTCGGAAACGTTCGACGACCAACGTTCTATCGTCGGGAAGGATGCCCGTCGCCTGCTTCTGCTCGTCGAGGTACGCGATGAGGTTAGTGATGGCGAACTCGTCGAGACCGGCTTCCTCGAGCCGGGCTCGTTTCTTCTCGGCGTCCATGCGCGACAGCTCACGTAAGAACGCTCCGAGGGCGCGGCCGAGCTCGGCAGGGCGGCCGGGCGCATCTCCGTGCCAGAACGGCATCTTTCCGGGTTGTCCCGGAGCCGGAGAAACGATGACGCGGTCGTGAGTGATCTCCTCTATCAACCACGTCGACGCGCCCAGGATGAACGTCTCGCCAACGCGGCTCTCGTAGACCATCTCTTCGTCGAGCTCGCCAACGCGCGGCGCCTTGTCCCCGACCATGAAAACGCCGAAGAGGCCGCGGTCCGGGATCGTCCCCCCCGACGTCACGGCCAGCCGCTGAGCGTTCGTGCGACCACTGAGAACGTCGGTCGTCCGGTCCCAATTGACGCGAGGCCTCAACTCGGCGAATTCGTCAGACGGGTAGCGACCCGACAACATGTCGAGCACGGAATCGAGGGCGCTCCGCGGCAGATCCGCGAACGGTGCGGCCCCCGTCACGACCTCGTATAGAACGTCCACCTTCCACTCGTCCATGGCGGTCATCGCAACGATCTGCTGCGCGAGGACGTCGAGTGGATTACGCGGATAGGCCATCTCTTCGATCGCGCCTCGCTTCATCCGCTCGACGACGAGGGCAGTCTCCAGGAGGTCACCGCGGAATTTCGGAAAGAAAACGCCTCGGCTGACAGCGCCGACGTGGTGACCGGCGCGCCCGATCCTCTGCAGCCCCGACGCAACCGAGTCGGGAGATTCGACTTGAACGACCAGGTCGACGGCTCCCATGTCGATGCCGAGCTCGAGTGAGCTGGTCGCCACCACCGCGGGGAGGCGTCCTGCCTTCAAGTCCTCTTCGATCTGAAGTCTTTGCTCTTTGCTGACCGAGCCGTGGTGAGCGCGCGCTACCTCCTCACCGGCAAGCTCGTTCAAACGAGCGCACAACCGTTCCGCCAAACGGCGAGCGTTGGCGAACACGATCGTGCTTCGATGCTCTTTGATCAGCTCGAGCAACCGCTCGTCTACATGCGGCCAGATGCTGTGACGCGCTTCGGCCGCTGCAGCGTTACCCGAGACCGGCTCGTCGAGCACGTCTCCCATTGCACTCAGGTCTTCGACCGGGACGACGACGCGGAGGTCGAAACGCTTGTCGCTCGGAGCTTCGACGATCGAGACCTCGTGCCGTCCGCCGAGCCAGCGCGCGATGTCCTGCGGGGGCCGGACCGTAGCCGACAGCCCGATGCGTTGCGCCGGCTCGTCGAGGAGAGCATCTAGTCGCTCGAGGCTCAATGCCAGGTGCGCGCCGCGCTTGGTTCCGGCAACCGCGTGGACTTCGTCGACGATCACCGTGTCGACGTAACGCAGTGCTTCACGCGCGCGCGACGTCAGCAGCAGGAACAACGATTCGGGCGTCGTGATCAAGATGTCCGGCGGGTGGGTCGCGAAGCGCCGACGTTCCTCTTGCGGAGTATCGCCCGTACGGATGCCGACGGCGACGTCGGGAAGCCGCTGCTCAGTTCGGCCAGCTATCGCTCTCATTCCGTACAACGGCGCTCGCAGGTTCCGTTCGATGTCGACCGCGAGCGCCTTGAGCGGCGAGACGTAGAGCACACGCAGCCGCTCCGTGTCTGGCGGCGTGGGCTCCGTGCT
>JALZGD010000026.1:0-2214 GCA_030861205.1 Actinomycetota bacterium | reverse complement strand
CACCACAAGCGCGTTCTTCCCGGACGAGATCGCGTCCCACGCGCCGCATTGAGCCGGAGTCGGCGAATCGAAGGACCCTTCGAACCATGCCCGCGCCGTGGCTGAGAACGACCTGAGGGGGCTCGGATCCATCGTTCGATTGTGCCTCAGCGTGGGGGCCGTCGGCGCTGCCGCCGGCGGCCGGTTTCGGACGGTATCGCCGTCGTTGTACAAGGAGCCTTGTGTCAGCGCGCATCTTGATCTGCGGAGGGGGATACGTCGGTCTCTACAGTGCCGTGTCACTGCAGAGGCACCTAAAGCCCTCCGAAGCCGACATCACGCTCGTCTCCCCCGAGATGAACATGACTTACCAACCGTTCATGCCGGAGGCCGCTGCCGGAAATATCGAGCCGCGTCACGCGGTCGTCCCCCTGAGAAGCGTCCTGAAGCGCGTTCGGCTGATCGCCGGGGTCGTCGAAACAATCGATCACGATGCCAGGAAGGCGCGAGTGAGCCCGCTCGAAGGCGATACGTACGACATCTCCTACGACCACGTGGTCGTAGGCCTCGGTTCCGTCTCGCGCGTCCTGCCGGTTCCGGGACTCGCGGAGAATGCTGTGGGGTTCAAGACCGTTGCCGAAGCCATCTACTTGCGCAACAAAGTCCTGTCCTGCATGGACGTCGCGGAATCGACGCGCGCCCCAGACGTGAGAAGTCGAGCACTGACGTTCGTCTTCGTCGGAGGCGGCTATGCGGGGGTCGAGGCGCTGGCCGAGCTCGAGGATCTCGCCCGCTACGCGTCGCGCCGTTATGCGACCGTCCGGCGGGAGGACATGCGGTGGGTGCTGGTCGAAGCCGCGTCCGGGATCCTGCCCGAGATAGGTGACGACTTAGGTCGCTACGCGCTCGGCCGGTTGCACGAACGCGGCATTGAGGTACATCTCGAGACCAGGCTCAACTCGGCGCAGAACGGCGTCATGTCGCTGTCGGATGGAACGACGTTCGAAGCCGAAACACTGGTATGGACGACCGGTGTCAAACCGCATCCCGCCGTCGAACGCCTCACATTGCCGAAGGACGACCGTGGCCGTCTCGTCACGGATGAGTTCCTGCGCGTGGGCGGCGTCGATTCGGCATGGGCTGCGGGAGATTGCGCCGCCGTCCCCGATCTCGCTACAGGCGGGACCGCGCCGCCAACCGCACAACACGCATTGCGCGAGGCGCGGCGCCTTGGAGAGAATCTTGCTGCGACGATCCACGGCCGGCCGCTGAAGCCCTTCCGCTACAAACAATTAGGCACGCTGGTGTCGCTAGGTCGTTACAAGGGGGTTGCCCGCGTGCTCGGCCTGCGCCTGAAGGGCTTCCCCGCGTGGTTCCTGCATCGCACCTACCACGTGCTGATGGTCCCAACCTTTAACCGCAAGGTACGGGTCATCGCCGACTGGACCGTCGCGCTGTTCTTCAAACGGGACGTCGTACAGCTCGGATCGCTCCAAACGCCGCGCGATGCGTTCACCCACGCGGCGGGTCGCAAGCCACAGCGCTAGGTCTAGGTCGCGACACATCGTTCGATCGTCGCGCATGGCACCACGGCGTGCTCAGCTCGCCCTTCGTAGACCGTCGAGCAAACGGTCGATGTCCTGTTCGTTGTTGTAGAAGTGTGGAGAGATCCTGAGGGCACCGACCCTCTTCGCCACGTGGATCCCCTCCTCCCTCAGTGAACTGTGGACCGCATCGTTTCGCGACGGATCGCGGTGAGAAACGAAAACGAGTGTCGAGCGAGCGTTTCCTTCCTCAGGGCTCAGGACGTCGAAGCCTGCATCTTTCGCGCCCGCGATCACCCGATCGACCAATGCATCGTCGTACCGCGCGATCGTTTCGACACCTAGGGCATTCACTAGCGAAAGGCTTTGCTCCCACGCGGTGAAGTTCAAGAAGTTCGCGGTGCAGAAGACGTCGAACGCCGCGGCGCCGAGATTGTCGCGGATCTCGTAGCGAACCTCTGCACCCAGGCCGGACTCGTCGAGCTGCGACAGCCAGTAGGCGGGACGGTTGCGCAATGACTCGACGATCGACGGGCGGACCCAGGCGTACCCCGTCGCGTACGGCCCGCACAGCCACTTGAAACCGCACCCGACTAACGCGTCGACCGGTAGAGACGAAAGGTCGATCGGTCGCGCGCCTATCGCTTGCGAACCATTCACTACGAACAGCACGCCGCGTTCCTTGCAGACT
>JALZGD010000171.1 GCA_030861205.1 Actinomycetota bacterium | reverse complement strand
CAACTACCGCGTCGAAGGTGACCTCCGCCGCGAAGTCAACCAGAACATCAAGCGCAAGGTCGAGATCGGCTCGTACCAGGGGCTTCGGCATCGCCGCAGCTTGCCGGTCCACGGTCAGCGAACACACACCAATGCACGTACCAGGAAGGGCCCGAAGAAGACAGTCGCGGGCAAGAAGAAGGCAACCGGCAAGAAATAGTGGAAGGGCTCGTACTTGGCTGCTCCTAAGAAGAAGACGAAGACTAGAAGGCGCGAGAAAAAGAACGTCGTTCACGGCGTCGCGCACATCAAGTCGACGTTCAACAACACGATCATCTCGATCACCGATCCTGACGGCAACGTCTTGTCGTGGGCGTCCGCCGGCAATGTCGGCTTCAAGGGCTCGCGGAAGTCCACGCCGTTCGCCGCGCAGCTCGCGGCCGAAGCTGCGTCGCGCCGCGCTCAAGAGCACGGCGTCCGGCGCGTCGATGTCGAAGTCAAAGGCCCCGGCTCGGGTCGCGAAACCGCGATCCGCTCGCTGCAGGCTTCGGGCCTCGAGATCATCGGGATCAAGGACGTAACCCCGGTGCCGCACAACGGCTGCCGTCCTCGCAAGAGGCGGCGCGTCTGATGGCCCGTTATCTCGGTCCCGTCTGCAAGCTGTGCCGGCGCGAGCGCACGAAGCTCTTCCTCAAGGGCACGCGCTGCGAGTCGCCGAAGTGCCCTATCGAGAAGGGACGGCCTCCCCCCGGCGAGCAGGGCCGTGGCCGCGTCCGTGAATCCGAGTACCTGCTTCAGCTACGCGAGAAGCAGAAGGCGAAGCGCTTCTACGGGGTTCTCGAGAAGCAGTTCCGCGGCTATTACGAGGAGGCTGCCCAGTCGAAGGGCGTCACCGGTGAAGAGTTGATGCGCATCTGTGAGACACGCTTGGACAACGTCGTGTATCGCGCCGGATTCGCGATGAACCGGCCGATGGCTCGTCAGCTGGTCTCTCACGGACATTTCGAGGTCAACGGTAAGAAGGTCAACATCCCGTCGTTCCGCGTCAAACCCGGCGACACGGTGACGGTGCGCAACCGTTCCAAGTCGCTCGGGAGGATCGTCGAGAACACCTCCTACGCCGAAGGTCGAGTGATCCCGGACTGGTTGAGCTCGAATCTCAAGGACTTGAGCGTTTCCGTCGTGGCGATGCCAGATCGCAGCCAGATGGAAGTGCCGGTTCAAGAGCAACTCATAGTCGAGTACTACTCGAAGTAAACGCGGGGCTGCTCCGCGGGCTGTCTACACCCGCGGGTCGAAAGGAGCTGTATGGATCTGCTGATTGTCCAAAGACCTCAGATCTCTGAAGAGGAGATCTCCGATACGCGGCGGAAGTTCACGATCGAGCCGCTCGAGCCTGGATTCGGGTACACGCTCGGGAACTCGCTGCGGCGCACGCTGCTTTCGTCGATCCCGGGTGCTGCGATCACGCAGATAAAGATCGACAACGTCCTGCACGAGTTCTCGACGATCGACGGCGTGACCGAGGACGTTACCGACATCGTCCTCAACCTGAAGGAACTCGTCGTGCGGTCGGACCACGAAGAGCCGACGACGGTCTATCTGCGCGCGACGGGATCCAAGCCCGTCACGGCTGCAGACATCGAGCTGCCCGCCGGCGTCGAGATCCTGAATCCGGACCATCACATCGCAACGCTCAACAAGAACGCGTCGCTGTCGATGGAGCTGCGCATCGAGCAGGGTCGCGGATACGTCGCCGCTGCGGTCGCACCGAAAGAGGCCATCGGGACGATCCCCATCGATGCGATCTTCTCGCCGGTTCGCCGGGTCACCTACGAGGTGGAGCCCACCCGTGTCGAGCAGATGACGAACTACGACAGGTTGATCCTCGACGTCGAGACCGACGGCTCGATGTCGCCGTGGGACGCTCTGTCTGCAGCTGGTTCGACGCTCGTCAACCTCTTCAAGCTGTTCGCCGACGTCGGCGAAGGCCCTGGCCTCGACCTGGGCCCGGAGGCCGGCGAGGACGAGGTGTCGGGCGTCCTGGCGCAGCCGATCGAGGACATGGACTTCACCGTCCGTTCGTACAACTGCCTGAAGCGGGAAGGCGTGCAGACGGTCGGCGAGCTCGTCCAGAAGTCCGAGGAAGACCTGATGGAGATCCGCAACTTCGGCCAGAAGTCGATCGACGAGGTGAAGGCGAAGTTGGAAGAGATGGGCCTCGGCCTGCGCGGCAAAGAGTTCTAGGAGACACGATGCCTGCTCCGAAGAAGGGTCACAGCCTTGGTTCGAACCCGTCGCACCAGCGACAGATGCTGTCCAATCTCGCGCTGTCGTTGTTCGAGCACGAACGCATAAAGACGACTGAAGCGAAGGCCAAGCTGCTGCGACCCTACGCGGAGCGACTGATCACGAAAGCCAAGAAAGGCACGGTGCACGACAGAAGGCAGGTGCTGTCTGTCATCGAGGACCGCGCCATAGTGCACAAGCTGTTCGCGGACATCGGCCCACGATTCGAGGACCGGAACGGCGGATATACGCGCATCCTCAAGCTCGGCCCCCGTAACGGCGACGGCGCCCTGATGGCGTTGATCGAGCTCGTCGATGAAGGGGTCACCGAGCAGGCCGCCACCGGCGACGGTGAAGAAGCACCGACGCGCAGGCGCCGGCGCGTGTCGCGCCGCAGGCGTGAGGGCGATCAGGACAAGCCGACGCGGTCTGCAGCCGCGCAGGCATCCGCCGAGGGCCGCGATCCCCTCGAGGCGTCTGCCGATGACGACACTTCTGCAGAAGGTCAGGCCCTCGAAGATTCTTCCGAAGACGCAGTGGAGGCCGACCCCGACGTGGAGTCCGGCCCCGGTGGGGCCGGCGGCGTTCCCGAATGAGAATCCCGATTCCACACTCGGCGGAGCCGTGGTGAGCTCCACCGACAGCAACCAGTAGGAAGCGCAGGTCCTGAACCTTCGCCTAGACCTCGCTTACAACGGGGGGCCGTTCCATGGTTTCGCGCGGCAACCCGACGTCCGCACGGTTCAAGGCGACATCGAGTCGGCGCTGGCGAAGCTCTTCGGTTATGCACCGATAACGTACGGCGCGGGACGGACCGACGCAGGGGTTCACGCGCTCGGCCAGGTCATGAGCGTTCACGACGCCCCTTCCGATGTCGACACCGACAAGGTCAGAGACTCACTCAACGGGATGTGCTCGCCCGCGATCGCGGTGAGCTCGTGCCGCTCTGCCCCCGACGGCTGGCACGCACGGTTCAGCGCTCGGTCGCGAACGTATGTCTACGCGATCCTCGAAGCCGACGTGCCGGATCCATTCCTCGGCGCTACAACGCTGTGGCATCCCGAACCGCTAGACGTCCCCGCTATGAATGAGGCTGCCGGTCACCTGCTCGGCCCTCATGACTTCACGTCATTCGGCCGGGTCAACGACCCGAACGGAACGGCCGAGCGGAATCTCTTCGAACTGCGCTGTGAACGAACCGAGCGAGTTGTGAAGATCACCGCTCGTGCGAACGCCTTCATCCAGCAGATGGTCAGGTCGATCGTCGGGACTCTTGTGCATGTCGGCGAAGGCCGCCGGTCACCGGACGACATCCCGGCAACGCTGGCCGCGCGAGATCGCAGTGCTGCGGGACCGGTAGCCGCTCCCCATGGCCTCTGTCTCGTGGCCGTCGAGTACGACGACGGATGGTCGCAACCGACCGTCTCGAGCGGCGCCACCGGCTCGCTTGACCCATCGAAATAGTGCGTTATCCTGCACTTTCTCCCCGGAGCTCTGCTCTGGTAGACCCACGTCCTAGGACGGAAATGAAGACCCATTCGGTAACGCCAGATGAGATAACGCGCGATTGGTGGCTCGTCGATGCGGACGGCATCGTGCTTGGTCGCCTCGCGTCGGAGGTCGCCAAGCGACTGCGCGGCAAGCACAAGCCGAACTTCGCGCCGCATCTGGATGTGGGCGATCACGTCATCGTGGTCAATGCAGCAAAAGTCGTTCTCACCGGGAACAAGCTGACGGATAAGCAACTACATCGCCACTCTGGCTATCCCGGCGGCCTCACCTCGACGTCTTACTCCCGTGTCATGTCGACGCGACCGGAGCTCGCGATCCAGAAAGCCGTGCGGGGGATGTTGCCGAGCAACAAGCTCGGTCGCGCGATGCTGAAGAAGCTGAAGGTCTACGCGGGGCCGGATCACCAACACGCAGCTCAGGATCCAAAGCCGCTCGACCTAAAGCCGATCGCAGCGCCTCACAACGTCGAGCAAGCCCACACGATCGAAGAGGTAACCAATGCCTGAAGCACTTGCCCGCGCGACCGGTCGTCGCAAAGAAGCGGTGTGCCGCGCGCGTCTTCTGCCGGGAAGTGGTCGGTTCGAGATCAACGGTCGACCTCTGGAGGACTATTTCCCATCGGCGACTCACCGGATGGTCATCACCGAGCCGTTGCGGATGACCGACACCCTCGACCGTTACGACGTCATCGCGAAGATCGAAGGTGGCGGCGTCAGTGGGCAGGCCGGCGCCCTCCGTCACGCTCTCGCGAAATCTCTTGTGGAGCTGGACCCGGACCTCAGACCTCGTCTGAAGAAGGCAGGTTTCCTCACGCGCGACGCGCGTGAAAAAGAGCGTCGGAAGTACGGGCTCAAGAAGGCCCGCAAGGCGCCTCAGTACTCCAAGCGCTAGAGCGTCGACTCAAGACTCTTTCAGCATCCTGCGAAGGACCATCTGTAGCACGCCACCGTTGCGGTAGTAGTCGAGCTCGACCGCGGAATCGATCCGGCACTCCACCTGGAACGTGACGTCGTCGCCATCTTGCTTGTGAATTGTGATGCCGAGCTCGGCATGCGGTTCGAGTGTCGTGATACCGGTGATGTCGAACGTCTCGGTCCCATCGATGCCCAGCGACCCTGCATTCTCGCCGTTCACGAATTGCAGCGGCAGGATGCCCATCCCGACGAGGTTCGAGCGGTGGATCCGCTCGAAGCTCTCGGCGATGACTGCCTTCACCCCGAGTAGCGATGGACCTTTCGCGGCCCAGTCACGCGAGCTTCCCGAGCCGTACTCCTTGCCGGCGACGATGATGAGCGGAGTGCTCTCGTCCGCATAGCGCACAGAGGCGTCGTAGATCGTGGTGACCTCGCCATCCGGCAAATGGGCGGTCCAGCCACCCTCTTTGCCGCCCGCGAGCTCGTTGCGGAATCTGATGTTCGCGAACGTTCCGCGCATCATCACCTCGTGGTTACCGCGGCGGGATCCGTAGCTGTTGAAGTCGCGGACCTCGACGCCATGCTCTTCCAGGTACTTGCCGGCGGGCGACGCCTTCGGGATGGACCCGGCCGGCGAGATGTGGTCCGTGGTGATCGAATCGCCCAGCATCACCAGCACCCGCGCCCCACGGATCTCCTGCAGCGGCTGCGGGTCCGGCGGCAGGTTCTCGAAGTAGGGCGGCTCCTGCACGTAGGTCGAGTCGGGGTCCCACTCGTAGAGGTCGCCCTCGGGGATGGGCAGCCCCTGCCACCGCTCGTCGCCCTTGAAGACCGTGGCGTACTCCTCGCGGAACATCGCCGGGTCGACGGCCTCCTCGATGGCGCG
>JALZGD010000170.1:3022-5609 GCA_030861205.1 Actinomycetota bacterium | reverse complement strand
GGAGAACCGCGCACGAGTCGGCGAGGGTGGGAACGACGAGGTGGGCCACGTCCGTGACGATCGCTTCGACGTCCAGTGACGCGACGAGGACCGGATTGACCTTCGCCAGGAAGCGTTGGGCCGTTTCGACCCGGATGCGCTGGGTGATGTCGCGACCGATCGTGGCGGCCCCAACGATCTCGCCGGATGCGTCGGCAATCGGCGCGATGCTGATGGAGACCGCAAGGCGATGACCGTCCTTGTGGACGCGCTCCGTTTGATAGTGTTCGATGCGCTCGCCCCGCCCCAGCCGTTCCAGCAGTGCCGCGAGCTCATCGGCGCGATCGCGCGGGATGATACGAGCAATCGATTGACCGATCATCTCCTCTGCCGTGTAGCCGTAGAGGCGCTCGCATGCCGGGTTCCACACGGTGACGAGCGCGTCGCAGTCCTTCGCCAGGATCGCGTCGTTCGACGACTCGACGATCGCGGCAAGCATCGCTGCGGTGACTGCCGGATCGTCCGAGTGTGGCGTCGGCTTCTGCGTCACGCACGCTCCGTTCGATATGTCCGTTTTCGTGCGCGCTCGGCTTGGTCTAAGCGCAGGTTTCTTTTACCAGCGAATGAAAGCAGGGAAACGCAATAGTGCAAAGAACTTAGGAGGGTCATGAATCTCCGCGACCGCCTTCACCCCGATCACGCGCCTACGCTCGCTTAGTCTGCTTGGTATGAGCCTCGCCGATACGTCCCCCGAAAACACTCGAACCGTCCTCGTCGTGGACGACGATCCGGACATTCGGTACATGTTGCGCCTGAAGCTCGAGGTTGCCGGCTACACGGTCGTGTCCGAGGCCAGCAACGGCGCCGAGGCGGCATGGGAAGCCGAGAATCACCACCCCGACTTCGTGATCCTCGACTACGCCATGCCGGTTATGCGAGGCGACCAAGCAGCGACACTCATCAGAGGCGTTTCGCCGGACTCGCGCATCATCGCCTTCTCGGCCTTCACGTCCGGCGATGCCAATTGGGCCGACATCACACTTCCGAAGGAAGACGTGAGCCGGCTGCTGGACGTGCTCGAAGAGTTCTCCTGACACCGGACAAGTAGTGGCGGACATAGCTTCATCCGACACCCCCTTCTCGTCGACCGACGCGACCCGAGCGTCCTTGAAAGATGCGTCGTACCTCGCAAGTGACGAGATCGCCACTGTCGTCTTCTTGGCGGCACGCATGCGCAAACCGTTGTTGGTCGAGGGACCGGCAGGTGTCGGCAAGACCGAGTTGGCGAAGGCGGTCGCGCGAGCCTTGGACGTCGAGCTCGTCAGGCTTCAGTGCTACGAAGGCGTCGACGAATCCAAGGCGCTGTACGAGTGGAACTACAAAAAGCAGCTACTGCGCATCCAAGCCGGCGGTGGAGAAACTTGGACCGAGATGTCCGACGACATCTTTTCGCCCGAGTTCCTTTTGGAACGCCACATACTGAAAGCGATCCGCTCTACGACCGACGTCGTCCTGCTGATCGACGAGATCGACAAGCTCGACTTCGAAGCCGAAGCCCTACTGCTCGAGGTGCTGTCCGACTGGCAGGTAACGATCCCCGAGATGGGGACGCTCAAGGCGTCCCACGTTCCTTTCGTCGCGTTGACTTCGAACAACGAGAGGGAGCTCTCTGAAGCTCTCAAGCGGAGGTGTCTGTATCTCTATCTGGACTACCCCTCGCTCGAACGCGAGAAGGAGATCATCCTGTCGCGCGTCGAAGGTGTCGACGAGATGCTCGTCGACCAAGTCGTGCGGATCGTGCGCAGCATCCGCGAGCTCGAGCTGAAGAAGTCGCCGTCGATCGCAGAAACACTGGATTGGGTGGGGACGCTCCTTCACTTCTCCGTGACGACCCTGGACGAAGACACGCTCGCGAAGACGTTGCCGGTGCTTTTGAAGTACCGCTCGGACATCGAGAAGGCGTCGCGTCACCTGAAGCTGCCCTCGGTCGGAAACTAGTCGGCGAGGGTCGGGGGCGACTGCCGATGCTCGACAGGCTGCTCGAGTTCACCGGCGCGCTGCGGGACGCGGGGGTGCCGGTTTCGGTCAGCGAAGACATCGACGCGCTGAACGCGATCGCGAACGTCTCGCTGGCGGACAAGTCTGCCGTCCGATGCGCTCTGGGAGCGACCATGGTCAAGACCAACGCCCATCGCGACGCCTTCGACCTGCTGTTCGAGTTGTACTTCGGTACCGGTCGGGGGGGCACGGCTGTGGCACAGGACGACGACGATCTCGGCCCGCGCTCACCGGACGACTTGGCAACCGCCATCGGCAACGCCGTCACCGCAGGCGACGGTCGAGCGTCGGCGGAGCTCGCCCGCGAGGCCGTTGCGAGGTTCGGCCGGGTCGAGTCGCCTTCCGGTCAGTGGTGGTCCAACTACGAGGTCACTCGAGCACTCGGTCTCGACGCGCTTCTCGCACGCCTCGAGCGCGAGGCCGATGAGAGCGATCTCGCTCCGTGGCAGCGCCAGATGCGGCGCGATCAGATCCGCCTCGGCATGCAGAGCTTCCGAGCTTCGGTTCTCGCCGAAACCCGGCGGCGCGTCGCGGAGCACCGCGGGGCGCA
>JALZGD010000170.1:0-3012 GCA_030861205.1 Actinomycetota bacterium | reverse complement strand
CCGGAAGATTTGTCGTTCCTCAGCGCAACCACAGACGTCGACGAGATCCGCAAGGCAGTGCGGCCCTTGGCGCGGAAACTGGCTGCACGAATCGCGATGAAACGTAAGCGCGCGACGCGCGGGACGCTCGATATGCGCCGCACATTCCGGCATTCACTGTCGACGGGCGGCGTGTTCGTCGAGACCCCGATGCGGCGAAAGATCCCCCATCGTCCTGAGATCGTCATCCTGTGCGATGTATCGGGCTCGGTTGCCCGCTTCTCGCGCTTCGCACTGTTGCTGACACATGCGTTGAGCGCACAGTTCACTCGGGTGAGATCCTTCGCGTTCGTCGACGCGATCGACGAGGTGACTTCGTATTTCGATAACGAGGACTTCGGCGCGGCGATCGCAGCCATTGGCGAGACCGCACGTGTAGTACGGGACGACGGTCACTCCGACTACGGTTCCATCTTCGAGATGTTCCTCGACGAGTACGGGTCGGGCATCGGCCCGAAAACGACGTTGTTGATCCTGGGAGATGCCCGCAACAACTACCGAGCGCGCGGCTCTCACGCACTGAAAGAGCTCGCCGCACGCGCGCGCCACACCTACTGGCTCAACCCCGAGCCTCGGGGCGACTGGGACTCAGGCGATTCGGTTGCGTCCGACTACGCCGACCTCGTCGACGACATGGTCGAGGTACGCAACCTGCGGCAACTGGAATCGTTCATAGCGACCGAGTTGTAGAGGAGCCGCGTCATTACCCGCGGTCGTTGTGGAGACGATGCTCTCGTTTCATAGCTCGGCGGAACTGCCGCTGACGCACGAACGCCACCAAGAACGCAAGCAGACCGCCCAGAACGACGGCCAGTAGCAGCGCCCCTGCGAGCGGCGTCGAGATCGACCAGAACAAGAAGTGCATCCTCACGCGATTCGTGTTCTGCAGAACGAAGATCGCGGTGAGTAAACCGACGATCAGAAGGGCGATCGTTACGCCTTGGGCGCGCTTTACGGCACCCGCTGGCTCGGGATCTCCAGGCTCGTGCGCTCGTGGTTGGTTGCGATCGGGATCGGCCATAGACGTGTGCCTTACCCGGCGCCCGAGCGGCTAACCGCTATCGGAGCGACGGACCACCAATGAGCGTCCCGACCACACCGTCGTTTCCGATGTCGCCCAGCCCCTTCGTCGCGCACGCCGATATGCATGCATCGACATACGACGCCCACGGCTGACCGCGCCTGTCGATCACGACGTCAATGAAGTCGTAAACGGCCTTGCACCGGATCGGTCCGCACGTCCCGCGAACGAATGGATCCGCGGGGTCGTTGATCGACGCGCTGTAGAAGGTGGGGTGCTTCGAAAGCACGTCGTCGGAGATCGTCCTTGCTCTCGGGGAACGGGGGCCCGGGGCTGTTCGTGCTGGCGTAATAGACCGCAGCGATCTTTCCGTCGGCGCCGACCGTCAAGCTCGGCAGCGTCGCCTCCCTGACGCCGGGGGCGCCGATCATCATCGGCTTCCCCCACTTCTTGCCACCGTCGCGTGAGATCGCCAGATACGGCAATCGGTTGCGCCCCATCCAGAAGTAATAGATGTTGCCGTGACTATCGGCCGCAACGCTGGCCTCGTGCTCGAAAACGCCTGTGGGACTAAGGGGAACACCGTTCTTCGCAACCTGCACCCGCGTCCACGTCGCGCCTTCGTCATGGCTGATCGCAAGCCACGGCTGGCCGCAGAATCCTTTGGGCACGTACACGGTCCCGTCGTCGCCGACGAAGCCGTGGCCGATGGCGCCGTGGCAGTAACCCTCGACGCCGAGATCGTTCTCGGGTTGCTGATTCGTCACGAAAACCGGCTCCCCGGTCGCGACGTAGGTGATGCCGCCGTCGAGCGACTTCTCACACTGCGCCGCAACCGAGTAGATCGTCGCACCCGCCTGTGACGAGCACGCGTAGACCACGTCGGGGTATCCGACGGGAGCCGGGCCGGCCTTAGGAGGAGGGCCGGCAAAGAGTGTCTGGTGGTCTTGCTCCGCGCATTGCAGCGGGCTCGTCGTCCACGACTTGCCTAGATCGTCCGAGTACGACAGCTCCGAGCAGCCGAACAAGAAGTCGAGCGTGAACACTCGATCGGTGCGTTGATCGACATAGAGGTAGGGATCGAGCGATTCGGGATGGCGGTGCCGGCCTCCGACCATAGGAGAGACGTCGGCCCATTTGAAATCACCGTTTCCGGTGCGCTGCCCGCGGATGACCTTCGGCGAGCCGGCGAGAGCTTGGTAGAAGATCGAGCCGTCTTTCGTCACGCCGATCATCGGCTCACCCGCTTCGTATCCGATGCGATAGAGGCGTGCTTGCGGGCCGGCGCCGCGCGAGGTCGAAACGACTTGGCCGCCCTCGCTGTGAGCGACCGCCGCCCCACCCGCGGCCGCCGCCGGCGACTTCACCTCCCGACGCGGGGTTATGCCGGGGACGAAGTGGGGATCCGCGGGCTCCTCCATGTCGAGAGCGACATTCGGCCGCAGCAGACCCGACGCGGAGGCATTCGACACCTTGGCTGCAAGCGGTGCGCGCGGCCCCCCGAGACCGGCGATCAGTGCCGTGCATGCGATCAGAGCGATGGTGATCCGGGCCCGCATCGGAAACCTCCCCGTTCGCCCAATCCTTCGACGAGCAGAGCGATCATCCTCTTTTCGGGCAAAAAGGGCGGGTCAGTCTCCCCGCATCCACGCGACGCCGACCAGACCGGCCCCGGTGTGTATGCCGAGCGACGGCGCGAGACCGGTCACGACCTCATTGCCGCCCAGGTGCGAACGCAGCTCTTCGGCTTCTTCGGGGGCCGCGGCGTGGAAAACGACCGAGCGGACGGCATCCGGCCCCTCGAGCTTCTTCCACTCGCGCGCCACCCGTTTCAATGCCGAAGCGTTCGACTGTGCGATCCCGCAAGGGACGATCGACCCGTAGGTGAACCGAAACACCGGGCACAGGTCCATGCGCCGCACGATGCCCGCGGCGGTTTCGGGGAGGCGGCC
>JALZGD010000169.1 GCA_030861205.1 Actinomycetota bacterium | reverse complement strand
TCAAAAAGCTGACGCTTTTTCCGGATCCCGACTCGCCGACCACGCCCAGTGTCTTGCCGCGCTCGACCGTGAACGACACACCGTCGACGGCTTTCACTATGCCGTCGGGGGTCGAGAACTGAACTTTTAGATCTTTGACCTCTAGAAGGGTTTCTGGCACGGGCGTCAGTATCTCAGAGAATTCGCGACGTGCCTACGAGTATCGGACCCTTGGGTCCAGGTATGCGTAGACGATATCGACTATCAGGTTCATGAACGTGACAGCGAACGCGGCGACCACCGTGACCGCGAGCACGGTCGGAAGGTCGTTCTGTCGTACCGCTTGAACCACGTACTGGCCGAGCCCCGGCAGGTTGAATACGGATTCGGTGATGATCGCCCCTCCGAGAAGAAGCCCGAAGTCCATGCCGAACATCGTCACTACCGGCGTGAGACTGGAACGGAGCCCATGCTTACCAACCACCGTTCGTTCAGGAAGGCCCTTTGCGCGCGCGGTGCGGATGTAGTCCTCGCCCATCGTCTCGAGCAGGTTGCCTCTCACCATGCGCGCGTAGAACGCCGCGAAGAGCAACGAAAGCACCACCCAGGGCAAGATCATGTGGCCGAACCACTCCGCGGGGTTCTGTGCTATCGGCACGTAGCCGGTACCAAGTACCCAATGCAGCTTCTGCCAGAAGAAGAACAAACCGAGCAGCCCGAGCCAGAAGACGGGTGCGGACACGCCTACCAGTGCAAACCCCATCACGGCTCGATCGGCAATCGACCGCCGTTTGAGCGCGGAGAGAATGCCCGTCGGGATACCGATGAGCAACCAGATGACGGCTGCTCCGACGGCTAGTTGGAGCGTAACGAATACCCGGCTGAAGATCTCTTCTCTGATCGGCGACCGTGTGTAGAACGAGAAGCCGAGACCAGGCCAGCCGTATTTGTCGCCCCTAAAGAGATGCCAGACGAATAGGCCGTACTGCTGATAGATCGGCTTGTCCAGACCGAATTGATGCTTGACCAGCTTCACGATGGCCGGTGTCGGGATCTTCCCGGCGAACGTGATCGCGGGATCGCCCGGCGGCATGACGTAGAAGATGACGAACGTCACTAACGTGATGATCAACACGACCAACAACACGTAAAGCAAGCGACGCACGATGTAGCGACCCATCCTTCGCCTTCCGCTCTAGTGGCGGGGAGGCCGCCTCCCAAGATCGGGAGGCGGCCTTGCATCCCCTCTACCTACTTCTTCCTACAGACCCTTCTCCTTAGAAGGATCGACGGCGACCTGCGACCATGCAGCCGTTCCGGAGAACTGGTCGAAGTCGTATGCAGTGACGTCATCGCCCGTGATGTAGTTCGCGTTGGACCACAGGTACGGAACCCACGGCACGATCTCTTCCGTCAGCTTCTTGTCGAGGTCCACCCAACAGTCGATTCGGTCCTGCCCCGTAAGAGGCGTGCACTTGTCGATGTCGGAGTCGACACTCGGGATTCCGCTGATGTTGTGTCCGGCGAGGCCGGTGAGGCCCACCGTCTTGGCGATGTCCGGCGTGAGCCCGACAAGAGGAACGTCCGTGTTCCCCTGCGCCAGGATGCTGCTCGAATCGAACAGCGTTCCGACGAACGTCAGCGGGTCGGGGTAGTCCTTACCCCAACCTGCGCCCGAAGCGATAGGCGACGTCTTGTTCACCGTCTGCCACGGTGTGTAGAAGTCGGCGAACTCACGGATGTTCACCGTGATCCCGATCTTCTCGAGGGAGCTCTGGATGACTGGCTCCATCTCGGTCCACGGCGAGTAGTTGCGGTTGAACATGAGGATGTTCTTGCAAACGTCCGCCGTGCACATGCCCGTGTCGTCGCCTACTTGGACTGCTTCATCTCTTCTTTGGCTTTGTCGACGTCGCCGGCGAAGTTCGGCGTCTGGAACGGGTCGTATTCGCTCCCCGTCGGATGCCCACCGGTGATCGTCGGAGGCTCCATGTGCGTCGCGATCTCACCGGCGGTCGGGCCGCCCCAAGCTCGCTGAAGCCCCGCTTTGTCCATGACCCAGTTGACGGCCTTACGCACGTGGACGTCATCGAACGGTGGCTGGGTCAGGTCGAAGTTGATGTACCAGGTGCGGTCGCCTGAATTGATGTGAAGCAGTGGCTTCAGGCTCGAGTCTGTCACGTACTTCCGGAGGATCTGAGGTGTCTCCGTGGCCTCCTGGCTCTCGTATTCGTCGTTCTGTGTCTTGTTGTAGATGTCGTTGACGTTCGTGTTGACGACGAATTGGAACTCGTCCGGATAGTTCTTGCGCCAGTCGTCCGTGTTCTGGTCGTAATCCGGGTTACGGACGAGATCGAGCTCTTTGTTCGGGTTGAAGCCGGAGATCGGCTTCATCGTCTTGCAGCTGGAAGTATCGAGCTGGTCCGATCCCTTGATCATGTAGGGACCCGAACTGATGATGTAGCGACCGTAGTCGCCGGCGTTCTCGAAGCACTTCCCGACCTCAGGCGGGATCGGTCCGGCCGCAGGCATCGCGACTCGGTAGAGGAAGTCACCCGTCGGCTCGTTCAGCGTGATCGAGATCGTCTTGTCATCGGGCGTCTGGATACCGGAGATGGAGTCCGCTTTGCCATCCGCGAAGTCCTGCATCCCCTGGATCACGCCGTCGTAATAGAACGCGTACTGCGCGTTCACGGACTTCGTAGCGATGCGCTCGAAAGCGTACGCGTAGTCCTTCGACGTCACGTCCCTGCTGATGGGCGGTCCGAACTTGATGCCGTCCCGCAGGTGGAACGTGTATGTCTTGCCGCCGTCGGTGGGCTGCGGCACGTCGGTCGCCGCGTCCGCAACGATCGTGCTGCCGTCTGCGCCGGCCGTGTGCTTGTAACCAACCAGGGTCCGAATCATGAGGTTCGAATAGACACCCCACGCCGAGCCCAGGTACTCGCCGCTGGGATCGAAGCCATCTGTGAAGTTGAACGCCGATGCCCAACCGACCCGGAAGGTTCCGCCCTTGGTCGCGTTGCCGGCGTTACCGCCATTGCCGCCGCCACCGCCACCGCCATTGTCGCCACCACCACAGGCTGCCGCGATGATCGCGATCGCCAAGATCGGGGCGAACAACTTGATCCGCTTACCTATCACACGCTCTCCTCTCTCATCCTTCTTCCATTCCCTCGCTACCACTGGTGCTGAATTCCTTGTCGCTCTCGCTGTCCCCCTTCGTCTAGTTCCTGCCGGTACGGGGATCGAGCGCGTCGCGCAAACCGTCCCCAAAGAGATTGAAAGCAAGCGTTGTCATGAACAGGAAAAGACCTGGGAAGAACATGAGCCACCACGCGATCTGGAACAGCCCCGTCTCGGACGCGTCCGACAGCATGCGTCCCCATGACGGGATCGTTTGCGGGACGCCCAAACCGAGGAACGACAGCGACGCCTCGAAAACGATGTTGTTCGGGATGATCAACGTCGCGTAGACGATGATCGGTGCAACGAGGTTGGGCAGCACTTCACGGAACATGATCGCTATGTTTCCGGCCCCAAGCGAGCGCGACGCCTCGATGAATTCTTTCTGCTTGATCGACAGAGTGTTGCCGCGCACGATCCGTCCGATGTAAGGCCAACTGAACAGCGCGATGACGAAGATGACTAGCGGAAGACCCGGCTGGATCAATCCGCCGAAGCAGCCTTCCTTCGATGTCGAGCACGCGGCGACGATCCCCAGCGCGAAGAGAAGCAGCGGCATCGAGAGAACGATGTCGATCGTGCGCGAGATGATCGTGTCGACCTTGCCGCCGAAGTAACCGGCACTCATGCCGAGGATGACGCCGACGACCGTCGAGAAGCTCGTCGCAACGACGCCTACGAGTAGAGAGGTGCGCGCGCCGTACAGAACGCGGACGAACAGGTCGCGTCCGGACACGTCTGCACCGAACCAGAAATGCGCGTTAGGCCCCTTCGGGATCCCGAAGGAGTCCATCATCGTCGTCTGGAAGAGATCGTTCGGGCCGTGACCTGTCAGTTTGGCGAAGAGCGGCGCGCCGATAGCGCTCGCGGCGAGGAGAACCAGAAAAGCAAGACCGATGAACGCGACTTTGTCCTCGCGGAACCGCAACCAGAACAGCTGCCACGGCGTGCGACCTTCGACCGTTACGTCTTCATACGCAGCGCCGCCTACTACGCCGGTCTCAGAAGCGACCTGACTCATATCCCCCCGATGCCCCTACTACAGCTGTCGTAGGGTGAGAAGTGTAGTGAATCGGGACCCCGGCCGCAATAGGACGGGCTCAAGAGACAACTTTCGCTATCTCCGCGAAATGGCACGCGCTCGGATGCCCCTGGCCTCGATCGACCAGCAGCGGCTCTTGCTCGGCACAAACCGGCTGCGCCTTCCAGCATCTGGTACGGAATCGGCATCCGGAGGGCGGGTCGACGGGGCTTGGCACGTCGCCCGTCAGGACGATCCGCTGGCGCTTCCCCCTGAGGCGCGGGTCGGGGACCGGGGCCGCCGACAGGAGCGCCTGCGTGTACGGGTGGCTCGGCCGCTCGAAAACGTCTGTCGTCGTGCCGGTCTCGACGACCTTCCCCAGATACATGACCGCCACGCGGTCGGAGATGTGACGGACGACGGAGATGTCGTGGGCGATGAAGATGTAGGAGAGCCCCAGCTCGTCTTGGATGTGCTCGAGCAGGTTGATGACCTGTGCCTGGATCGACACGTCCAGCGCCGATACGGGCTCGTCCAGCACCAGCAGCTGCGGGTCCAATGCGAGGGCACGGGCGAACCCGATCCTCTGCCGCTGGCCCCCGGAGAACTCATGCGGGAAGCGGTTGCCGTGCTCGGGATTCAGGCCGACGAGACGAAGTAAGTCCGCGACCTTCTCGCGGCCCCCGCGCTCCTTGTATAGGCCGTGGATCCGCAAGGGCTCCGCAACGATCTCGCGAACCGTCATCCGGGGATTCAGCGACGCGAACGGGTCCTGAAAGACGATCTGCATCTCGCGTCGCACGACGCGCATCCGCTTCCGCGGAAGATCTGTGATGTCGGCCCCCCGGAAGAAGATTCGACCCGAGGTCGGTTCGTGAAGACGCATGACGGTTCGCGCGACCGTCGACTTCCCACAGCCCGACTCGCCGACTATGCCGAGCGTCTCACCTGCTCTGACGGTGAGATTGACGCCATCGACTGCGTGGACCTCGCCGACGACGCGCCGGACGAGCCCCGCTCTTATCGGGAAATGCTTGACCAGACCTTCGACGCGAAGGATCTCCTCGCCGGTGTTTGCCTTCTCATGGATCGCGGCGCCGAGCTCGACGGTGCTCACGACACAGACCTCGCCGCCTGCTCTATGACCCGTGACTTGACGCCGCGCAGTTCGTGCGAGAAGTGACACGCGGACAGGTGGTCGCTGCGCTCGTTCGGCTCTAGAGGAGGCATCTGTTGACGACAGATCTCACGGCCTTGGTAGAGATCGCAGCGCGGATGGAACGGACATCCCGGAGGGACGCTGATCATGCTCGGCGGCTGCCCCGGGATCGGCCGCAGAGCTGAGTGCTCGAGCTCGACGCGCGGCAGGCTGTCCATGAGACCCAACGTGTACGGGTGCCGCGGCTCGTGGAAGATGGTCTCGACGTCCCC
>JALZGD010000168.1:4595-5628 GCA_030861205.1 Actinomycetota bacterium | reverse complement strand
CACCGACGATGGCAAGACGTGGGACGGAACCGCGGTCTCGACGACGAGCCCGATCGTCGACCGTCCGTGGCTCGTCGGCGGTCCTGGAGGAACCCTGTATGTCAGCTACCAGGACCTCCAGTGCTGCAGCCCATCGGCGATCTGGTTCCTGAAGTCGACCGATTACGGAAAGACGTTCACTCCTGCCGTTCCCGTGACCACCTTCGCCGGTCAGGCTCCGTCGGGCGTTCCGCAGGGCCCGGACGGCGCCTACACCTGGGAGGGGAACTTCGTCGTGGCCAACAAGGGCCAGGACGTCTACCTCGTCTACACCCGTCGCCAGAGCGCCGGCATAACGAACATAGACGGCGGCGGACCGGAGACCGTGTGGGTCGCGGCCAGCCACGACGGCGGCACGACTTTCAACTCGCACCTGGTTGCGTCGATGCCGGGGCCCGCGAGCTACTTGTACCCAAGCATCGGCCTCGACGGCGCCGGCGGTCTGCACGTCGTCTTCTCCTCGGCACGAGGCAACCAGGACCATCCGATCTGGTACTCGTACTCGACCGACAAAGCCGAGCACTGGACGAAGCCCGTCCCGATCCTCACGGGCGTAGCGGGCTACTCGCCGTGGATCGCGGGTGGCGCTAACGGTGGAGAGGCTGCGGTTGCGTGGTACGGCTCGCCCGATCCGAAGACGACCGATGAGACGGAATCGGACTGGTACTTCTACACGGCCCGCGTCTCGCACTCCGGCGGAGCGGTTCACTTCACGGACGCCGGACCGACTACCAGTAAGCCGATCTTCCACGGCAAGCAGTACATCCCCGAGTTCGAGATGGTGCGCCTGGATTCGCAGGGCAACATCCACATCGGGATGAGCGCTTACTGGCAGAACCCCGTGAGCAAGCAGATCCACTGGGCCGTCTACTACCAGCGCCAGAAGCTCCGCTAGAGGAACGCCGTCGGTCGAGCGTCGTCTACGCTCGTGCCATGTGCAGAAGCATCAAGGTCCTTCGGGATGGAGCAGTTCCCGCGAGCGACGAAGAGGTCC
>JALZGD010000168.1:0-4585 GCA_030861205.1 Actinomycetota bacterium | reverse complement strand
GGACACGACTGTCGTTTGATTGGGAGAACGCGACCGGGTAGTGGTCTAGCCGAGGAGTGGATCCATGCGACAAGTAAGGATCTTGCGCCGAAAAGGTGGACGCGCCTAACCCAGCTGGATTTCGCGGCACCGTCGTCTAAGCTGCCGCGATGTGCAGAAGCATCAAGGTCCTTCGGGACGGAGCGGTCCCCGCGGACGACGACGAGGTCCGTGCCGCGGCCCTGCAGTTCGTGCGCAAGGTGAGCGGTTTCCGTCAACCGTCAAAAGCCAATCAAGAGGTGTTCGACGAAGCTGTCGACGAGGTAGCCGAGGCAACGCGCCGGTTACTCGACAGCCTCGTCGTGCGCGCCCCTGTCGGCGTTTAAGTCTCCGCTGCGACTTTCGTCTAGAGCGGAACTTCTACGACGCGGCATAAGCGCCATTCGCCGCTGACGCCGGTCAGCTCGAAGGACCCGCGCTGCTCGAATGCGATCCCGGACCCGGCGACCAACGGGGGCAACGACTCCGAAACGAGGATCTCTCCCGACTCTGCGATATCCGATACGCGTGCAGCGATGTGAACCGCGATCCCGCCGATGTCGTCGCCCCTTATCTCGACCTCGCCCGTGTGCAGCCCGACACGAAGGCCGATCCCGAGAAGCTTGATCTCTTGGCGTAAGGCGGCCGCGCACTTGATCGCGCGGGCAGGGCCGTCGAAGGTCGCGAGGAGCCCGTCGCCGGTGCTCTTGACGCGGTGTCCTCCGAACTCGGCGATGACGCGACCTGCGATCTCGTCGTGGCTGTCGAGCAAGCGACGCCAGCGCGCGTCGCCGAGCTCCCCCGCCTTTTTCGTCGAGCCGACGATGTCGGTGATCATGATCGTCGCGAGAACACGGTCGCCCTCGGGCCCACGTCGCTCGCCGGTCAGGAATTCCTCGACCTCGTCGAGGATCGACTCCCAATCTCCGTGGAACGGGATGTTCTCGAATCCCGGCACCTCGACGTACTTCGCACCTGGGATCTTCGATGCGATGTGACGGCTGTTTTCGATCGGGATGCGGGTGTCGTCGGCTCGATGAAGCACGAGTGTCGGGACCCGGATCGTCGGCAGTATCTGACGCACGTCGGTTGCAGCAAGCATGTCGTAGAAGATCTCGAGTGCGTCATGCGACGTCGAGTTGCGCATCCACTGACGCCCCCAGTCGATGAGCCACGGCTCGTCTGTTTGGAAGATCAGCTGCGCGGCCTCACTGCTTGCCCAATTCTCTTTCAACCACCCCGCTTCGAGATCGCGCTCATCCGGCTTCTGCCCCCACGGGTAGTCGGGCTGCCAGATCGTCGTTGCGAACGTGGAGTAAAGGACCAGATGCGAGATGCGTTCCGGATGCACGGCGGCCATCAGCATCGAAAGCGCACCACCTTCGTGATAGCCGAACAGGCTGACGGTTTCGATACCCGCGTCGTCGAGCACGGCCTCCATGTCAGACATGCCTTGCTCGAGCGTTGCCGGCCCACATAGTCGATCCGAAAGCCCTGCGCCGCGCCGGTCCCACAGGATCATGCGAGAGAAGCGCGCCATCGACTTGATGCCACGTGCGATCGCCGGGTTCCTCTCGAGCATGTCGAGATTCGAGAACCAGATCGGCACGTACATCAGATCGACGGGGCCGTCGCCAACGATTCGGTAGGCGATCCGCACGCCGTCGTTCGTCGCGAAGCGAACGTCACTCATACCGGCAAGTTTGCAACATCGCGACGTTCATCCCGCTTGAGAGGCGAGGGCTTAGTCTCAAGAGTCATGACGGCAGATCTCGTCGCCAAAGCGCAAGCGCTGCGTGCCCTGCACGTACCCGGCGATCCGCTGGTGCTCCCGAACGCGTGGGATGCAGCCTCGGCCAAAGTTGTTGTCGACGCCGGCTTTCCCGCCATCGCAACGACCAGTCTCGGCGTTGCCGAATCGCTCGGCTACGGCGACGGTCACAAGACGCCCCCAGACGAGATGTTCGCGGCGATCGCTCGCATCGCTCGCGTCGTGTCGGTCCCGGTGACTGCAGACATCGAACGCGGGTACGAGCTGGAGCCAAAAGAGATCGTCAAGCGACTCGTCGAGGCAGGCGCAGTCGGGTGCAATCTCGAGGACACCGAACCGCGAACCAAAGAGCTGATCGATATCGACGAGCAAGCAGACTTCTTGCGAGGAGTTCGCTCGGCCGCCTCCGATGCCGCCGTCCCGATCGTCATCAACGCCCGGATCGATGTGCATCTGCGCGAGGTAGGAGGCGAGGCCTCCCGAACACCCGCTGCGATCGAACGCGCGATGCGCTATCTGGAGGCGGGAGCTGATTGCGTGTACCCGGCCTTCCTCACCGATGTCGATGAGGTGAGGAAGATTGTCGATGCCGTACAGGGGGCCGTGAACGTGACCTTGCTTCCAGGAACTTCGCTCGCGAGCTTTACGTCAGCAGGCGTTGCGCGGATCTCGTTGGGTGGCGGCCTGCAAAAGGCTTCGACGGCATGGTTGTCGTCGATGGTGGGAAAGATCGCGTCGGGTCAAGATCCCTACGCTCGCTGACCATTCCTTTCACACTGGGTACGCCGTGCTCGAGATGCGAACGAACTGCGAACGCTGCAACAAGGGACTCGCGCCCGATGGTGCCGCCGTCATCTGTAGCTTCGAGTGCACGTTCTGTCCCGAGTGCTCGCAAGAGATGAGCTCGGTGTGCCCTAACTGTGGCGGCGAGCTATTGCCGCGGCCACGCCGTCGGCAGGCTGACTCTTAGACCGGTCGAACTATTGGCTCGACGAGTCAGACCTTCTTCGGTTTGTAGGTCCACCCCGAGCCGGTCACGGCTTCGATCACCGGGTCGCGCAGGTCGGACCAGCTGAACTTGTAGCCCTTCTCGTCCGCGCCACCTTCGGTGTGGTGGGGGCCGAGCCATGCGATGACGTGCACGGTTTCGGATCCAACGTGCTGCCCTCGCTCCCAACCCTTGGATATAGAAAAGGAGCTGTCGAGCTCAGCCTCCGTCGTGGTCTTGAAGCAGATGCCCGACGCTTCGTTCTCAGAGGGGTCGAGCTCGATCCGGATGGCTCGGTAGAGGTACTCGTATTCGCCCCCGCCGATGCCAGCAGAGGCAACCTTTGCCGACCACGACACGACGATCTCGTTGTCGGCCTCGCCGGTTTGGATCCCGCGGCCCGAGATGCCGAGCAGTCGGTCCTTCACCTCCTGCTCGGACGCAGGAGCAACACCTTCTTGCGGCTTTGCCGCGGTCATGATGCCGCGACTCTTTTCCTTGAGCTTGTCGAATAGTCCCATCGGGCCTGGATACCACACCGCGTCTGGAGTCGAATCGAGATATGGAAACGTACGAAGCCACTTCACCCGAACCGAGCTTCTTGGGGTCATTCTGGAACGACCTTCTCCTTGACCATTGCGGGCTCCGTTCTGCCCGCGTATCGTGATCGTGCCCGCCTCAATCCCGCGAGATCGGCCTTCGTAGATGAGTAGGTTCCGGCGCGTGTTTTCTCTCAGAGTGGCAACGTTCGTGGTCGTCCCAGCGATCGTTCTCAGTGGCCTCGCCTCCGCAAGGACGAAGCATCACACTTATGCCCTGGAGGACTGCTACTCCACTCGATTCAAACCGTCGATGATCACGATCAAGCTGCGCTGCTGGGCAGACTCCGGCATCTACGCCGACATTGACAAGTGGGCGTCTTGGGATCGCAAGACGCGCCGAGGGCTGGCCGCGCGCGCTATCGGAACGATTCGTCTGAACGATTGCAACCCAAATTGTGCAGCGGGGCATCAGCACTGGCGAAAGGCCACGATCGTTCTCTTCGACCGTGGCTGGTGCAAGAAGGCGCACCGCCACGTCTATCGCAGGCAGTTCATCAAATACCGAGGGCGCGACCATGGGCCAGGAAAGGTGGATTGGCCGAAGGGGCGTTTCTGGCTCGGGTGCCCTCACCGATAACCCGAGGCCGGCCATCTCGGATTCGGCGGTACGCCCGCGGTGAGATCAACGAGCAGGAATTAAGGAACGGCGCGAGGTGCTGCGACAGAACGGCCGTTGAGCTAGCGAAATCGAATCCGTCCGACAAGAGGCGGCGAATCTTCGCCGTCTCTTGTTATTTCTCTCACACACGGGCGACTCGACCTTGCCGTGAGAAGCCAGAATGAGCGTTTGACTGAGATCTTCGCGTTCTTAACTGCCTCTTTATCGTCGGTAGGTACGGTCGTGTCTGCCGTCTTAGTTCTGCGGCATCCACACAACGACTTGAGTCGGGCCTATCTCGACGCGATAACCATCTTCTTGCTCGTTCTCTCGGTTGGCGCGTGGTTACTCCTCGCGGCACTCCGAGGAAAGGTCGGGCAACCGACGGCCGAGGACGATTGGAAGCGGGTCCCATGAAGCGGCAGCCGGCTCGCTCCCGCGAGTACTACCTCCCGGCTTCTTCGTAGGAACACTTCTCGCGGTATCGCTCGTCTAATGACAGATGGACTCGACGGGGCGGTTGTTAGCGATCGTTATCGGATCGTTCGTTCTTACCGCTTGCACGCCTCACATCGTTGAGGACATCCAGGCTGTAACCGGCATCGGAC
>JALZGD010000167.1:2753-5643 GCA_030861205.1 Actinomycetota bacterium | reverse complement strand
GGTGTTCGACGTCATTAAGGAGATCAACTCGCAAGGAACTCCCGTGCTCCTGATCGAGCAGAACGCGCAGATGGCGCTTCAAGCGGCGAATCGCGGTTACGTGATCGAGACGGGCGAGATCGCGTTGAAAGACGACGCCGACAAACTGCTCGGTAACGATCAGGTTCGCAAGGCGTACTTGGGCGAGGAATGAGGCACAGAACTACACTGGTGGACACCGACGTGCGGAGGGATCGGATGACATCGACACGATCTAGGGCGCTGGTCGCGATGCTCGCGCTCGTGGCGCTCGTTGCGGCCGCATGTGGCAGCAACGACAACGGAACCAAGAGCGGCAGTGGCCTCGGGAGCAATAAGCCTGCACCGCAGTTCACCACGCTCACGACGGGAGAGCTGCACGTCGGATCGTGCCTCGATTACAAGCCCTTCGAGTACTTCCAGGGCGGGTCGTCGGAGCCGACGGGTTTCGATGTCGAGATGACCGACGCTATCGCCCAGAAGCTCGATCTCAAGGTCGTGTGGGTCAAGGCGAACTTCAACACGATCTTCACTGCGGTGGCCGCGAACAAGTTCGACATGGTCGCCGCGGCTTCGACCATCACACCCGATCGCCAGAAGGTAGTGAACTTCTCGGACCCGTACTACAACGCGCGGCAGGCTCTGACCGTGAACACGCAAAAGACCCCCGACATCACTTCGACCGACGACCTCAAGTCGGGCGACGTCGTCGGCGTTCAGAAGGGCACGACCGGGGCCAAGTGGGCGCAGGACAACCTGGCGTCTAAGGGAGTCCAGATCAAGAGCTTTACGAACGCACCGGACGCCTTCACCGACCTCGAGGCCGGGAACATCGCGGGAGTCATCAACGACGAGCCGTCTTCCGAGGCCGAGATCGCGAACCGCAGCTCGCTCAAGGTCGTCGAGCCGATCGACACGGGCGAGCACTACGGCTTTGCGTTCTCGCCGGACAATCCTCAACTGACGGTGGCCGTCAACCGAGGGCTGCAAGACGTGATCGACGACGGCACGTACGAGCAGATCTTCAAGAAGTACTTCCCGAAGCTTCCGGTGCCGCCCGAGTATCAGTCGCAGAGTTAGGCGAATGGGATCGCTTTAGGCGATCCGAACGAGGATGGCTATCGCCGAGCCCGCCGTCGAACAACCACAGCCGCCGGATACGCGCGGTCCCACCGCGCCGCTTCCCCTGGGCGTGCTCCTCGCCGGTGCTGCATCCCTTACGGCTGTGGTCGTCGGATCGATCGTCGTTCAGATCGCATACGCGCTCTTCGGCGGCGACGTCACGCAGAAATGTCTTGCGGACGGACTTGGTCATGCCACCGTCAGTGGCACCAAGATCTCTTTCAAGCCGATCGAAGGTGCACGCGGCCTGTGCCACATCGTCCAAGGCTTTACTTCAGCGACCGAGACCGTAATTCTCTTTGGCGCGATCGCATTGGGCGCAGCTGCGATCGTCGTCGGGTTCTCGATCTACAAGAAGATGCCGAACAAGCGACAGCGCGAGCATGCGATCGCTGGCGCGGCCCTCGGTATCCAGGGGATCGTCCTCTCCGCAGTCCTTTTGTGGTTCCGCTCCGGCGAGCTGACGACCTTCGCCCAGAACTTCTTCAACTTCCAGGTCCTGCACGGCCATCTCGGCGCGTTCTTGACCGGGATGCGGAACACGATCGTGCTCGCATTCGGCGGCGAGATCGGAGGAATCCTGATTGGCTTGATGCTGGCGATGTTGGCGTTGTCGAGCCGGAAGGTGGTCAGGGCGCCGGCGCGGACGTACATCAACTTCTTTCGCGGCACCCCCCTTATCTGGCAGTTGTCGGTGTTCTATTTCGGCCTTGCACTGGGTCTGAGGCTCAACCTCAGTGCGTTCCAGGTCGCGCTGATCGTCTTCAGCCTGAATACCGGTGCCTATTCGGCCGAGGTGTTCAGAGCGGGGATCCAGTCGATCGAACGAGGGCAGATGGAGGCCGCCCGATCGCTCGGGATGACCTACGGGCAAGCGATGCGATTTGCGATCGTTCCCCAGGCGGTCCGGCGGGTCATCCCACCGTTGATGAACGAGTTCGTGATCCTGATCAAAGACACGTCGTTGATCGTGGTCTTGGGATTGACGCTGTCCCAGCGCGACATCTTCTCGGTCGGGCAGGATCTCTATTCGTCGTCATTCAACGCCACGTCCTTCGTCGCGGTGGCGGTGGGTTATCTAGTCGTCACCCTGCCGTTGATCCGAGTTGTCAACGCGGTCGAGCGCCGGTTGCGCAGCGGACTGACCGGCATCGTTGGCCTATGAACGACGACGGCTCACTGGTTCGGCTCGAGAACATTCACAAGTGGTTCGGCACGAACCACGTCCTTCACGGGATCGATCTGTCGGTGTCTCCCGGTGGCGTCCTCGTGATCATCGGTCCGTCGGGATCGGGCAAGTCGACGCTGTTGCGGACGATCAATCTTTTAGAGGAACCGACCGAGGGCAAGGTCTTCTTCGACGGTGAAGAGATCTCCGACGTAAGGACGGACGTCAACCGCGTCAGGACGCAGATCGGAATCGTTTTTCAAGCGTTCAACCTGTTTCCTCACAAGACCGTCGAGGACAACATCACGATCGCCCTCGAGAAGGTACTGGGAAAGAAACCGCACGAGGCTCGTGACGTGGCGCACGAGCACCTCGAGTCCGTAGGACTAAGGCACAAGGCCGATTCCTATCCCGGGCAGCTCTCCGGGGGCCAGCAGCAGCGCGTCGCGATCGCTCGCGCTCTTGCAATGCGACCGAAGCTGATGCTGTTCGATGAAGTCACCTCGGCGCTCGATCCCGAGCTCGTCAAAGAGGTCCTCGACACGATGCGGAAGCTTGCCGACGAAGGTATGACGATGGTCG
>JALZGD010000167.1:2346-2743 GCA_030861205.1 Actinomycetota bacterium | reverse complement strand
GGGTTCGCCCGTGAGGTCGGCACGCGGCTGTTGTTCATGGACGAGGGCCGCATCGTGGAAGACGGCAAGCCGCGCGACATCTTCTCGTCGCCTAGAGACGAACGAACTCGCAGCTTCCTCTCGCACGTCCTCTAGCCCCTAGCATCGACATGCGATGACTGTTCTCGATACTGATAGCGGCACGAGCGCGTACCGCACCCTCTATTACCGGTGGGAGCAGGAACAGTGGTCGGCGGCCGCGATCGATCTTGCAGCCGACGCGCTCGAGTGGGCGAATGCGACAGATGCCCGACGAGAACAGATCTGTGCCGCCATCGCGTTCTTCTACGAGTTCTCCAGGCGGGCCGCCGAGTTCTTAGTCGCGTTGGTCGACGCGGCCCCCACCGAAGAGCAGCAT
>JALZGD010000167.1:0-2336 GCA_030861205.1 Actinomycetota bacterium | reverse complement strand
TTCCTTACGACGCAGCTGGTCGATCACGCGCGCCACGTGGTGTTTTTCGATCGGTTCTGGCGGGAGGTTGTTGCCGGCGACCAGGGTGCTCCCGATGAGCTCGATCTACGCGAGCGGTTGAACCGAGGATGTCGCGGGATCCTCTTCGACTTGCTCCCGCGTGGCACTCGTGGGGTTGTGGCTCAGGCAGGCGAGATGGATGCGTACGTCGAAGGCATAGCGCTTCATCACATCGTCGCCGAAAGCACCGTGGTGTCGACGGTTGAGAAATTCCTTCTTGGTTACCTCAGCTCCGGTGCGATGCTGACCGGCCTGCGAGAGGGACTCGGACGCGTCGGCCGCGACGTAGACCGCCACGTCGACTTCGCCATCGAATCACTCCGGGCTGCTGTCGGCGGAAATGTGGCACTCGCAGGGGCGGTTCGAGGCTACGTCGAGGCCGCGCGCGCTGCCGTTCGCGATGCCCTCGACGCTCCTCTTACCGGCGGGGGACTCCCATACGGCTCGGAGGACACTAGCGCGTGGGCTTTTGACTCCCTCGAGAAGAGGTTGCGCGCGATCGGTGCGGACGCTCGCCCTTGACGAGCGCGACTGCCACCGCTCTCGCACAGCTCAACGATGAGATCGCGTCGTGCTTCAAGTGCCCTCGCCTTGTCGCGTGGCGCGAGAAGGTTGCGCGCGAGAAAAGGGCGGCCTTCGCGGACGAGGAATATTGGGGACGGCCGGTCCCGGGATTCGGCGATCCCGAGGCAACTCTGCTGGTAGCCGGGCTCGCGCCCGCAGCGCATGGCGGGAACCGCACGGGGCGGGTATTCACCGGCGACCGCTCGGGCGATTGGTTGTTCGGGTCGATGTACCGCACGGGGTGGGCGAACCAACCGATCTCCGTGCGGCCCGGAGATGGCTTACAGCTGATTCGCGCGTATGTCGGCGCTGCAGTCAGGTGCGCGCCGCCGGCCAACAAGCCGACACCTGCGGAGCGCGACACGTGCTTGCCGTACCTGATCCGGGAGATGCAGCTGCTGACGAAGCTGCGCGTGATCGTCGCTCTCGGGGCGTTCGCGTGGGATGCGGTGCTGCGAACGGAAGCTTTGCGCGATCGCCCGGTAAGGCCCAAGCCGCGCTTCGGCCACGGCATCGAGGTCGCGCTGCCGGAGGTCGTGATGATCGGGTCGTACCACCCGAGCCAACAGAACACGTTTACCGGTGTGCTGACCGAAGCCATGCTCGACGCGATCTTCGAGCGAGCGCGCGCTATCTCGGCTGTCTAGACGGCGGCTACTGCGGTTCCTTCGAACAGCGCTTCGAGCCGCGCTACCTCGGCGACCGGCGCAACGCGCTTGAAGTATGGGGATTGAAGCTCCCAGTCTTCGAGGATCGCGGCCCCCTTCGCCGAACGGGTTGCAGAGACGTGGTGGCCGATAACGCGACGCAGGGACTCGCGCTGTCCCGCCGCGGGTTCGTACGCCGCGACCAACTGCGTGTTCAACCGTTCCGCGAGCTGGTCGCCGGGGTCGTACACGTAGATCTCGCCGCCCGACATACCGGCGCCGACGTTGGATCCCGTCGGGCCCAGAACCACCACGGCACCTGCCGTCATGTACTCGCACAGATGGTTGCCGGCCCCCTCGACTACCGCGACGGCCCCCGAGTTCCTGACTGCGAACCGCTCGCCGGCCCGGCCCGCGACGAATAGCTGTCCGCCGGTAGCGCCGTACAGAACGGTGTTCCCGACGAGAACGGGATCGCCCGCGTCGTTCGCGGGAGGCAACACCGCGATCCGGCCTCCCGCCATCGACTTCCCCACGTAGTCGTTCGCCTCGCCGGTCAAGGTGAGCTCGATGCCGGAGCGCAAGAAGGCTCCGAAGCTTTGGCCTGCCTCACCTTCGAGCGTCACGCGAACGCGGCCTTCGGGCCTTTCGCCGCCCAGCACGAGAGCGGATTCACACGACAATGCCGCGCCGACCGCGCGATCCGCAGTCGTGATCCTGTAGTCGAGCGCGATGTCATCGCCGGCGACGAGCGCGTCGATGCCGTTGGTCAGGAGGCGGTCGCCCAGCTCGTCGCGCGGGTTCTGGATCGACAACCTGCCGACGAATCGGTGTTGATCGGTGGGCGGAGGAAGCAGCGGACCGAGGTCGACCGAGTCCCATCGCTCGTCGCCGGTCTTGCGTTGACGTAGCAGGTCCGTGCGCCCGACCGCTTCGTCGATCGAGCGCAATCCCAACGACGCCAACAGGGCTCGGGCTTCTTCGGCCACGAAGACCAGGTAGCGAGCCACCATCTCGGGCGTCCCGGCGAACTTCGCCCGAAGTTTCGGGTCCTGCGTCGCGATG
>JALZGD010000025.1:14544-14944 GCA_030861205.1 Actinomycetota bacterium | reverse complement strand
GCGGTGAAGGGCTGTACGCAGGACGAGCAGTGCGGCTACTGCGGTTTCGGTTGCCGAGTAGGTGCGAAACGGTCTCGGACGCTGTTGCAATCGGCTGCCGACCACGGCGCTCGTCTGGTTGTGGGCGTCGACGTCCGACGGGTCAAGATCTCCGAAGGTCGCGCCACCGGTGTCGAGGGCGTGACCAAAGACGGCCATCGGGTGACGGTCAACGCGCGCGCCGTCGTCGCGACTGCGGGATCCATCGAGACCCCCACGCTGTTGCTTCGATCCGGCCTCCGCGGGCGCGTCGGTCACAACCTTCATCTTCACCCCGGCATCGCGGCGTTCGGGTTCTTCGACGACGACGTGCACGTCTGGGAGGGAACGTTGCAGGCGCGTTACTCGAACGAGCTCCGGG
>JALZGD010000025.1:0-14529 GCA_030861205.1 Actinomycetota bacterium | reverse complement strand
TCTTCGAGACCGTCCCCGCGCATCCGGGGGCCGGATCGACGGCGATCCCGTGGCTCTCGGCCTCTCAGCATCGCAAGGCCATGGACGACTACAGGAGGCTCTCGTTCGTCGCGCCGTTGCCGCGGGACGAGACATGCGGACGCATCAGATTGACAAGGGACGGCGCCCCACGCATCACCTACAAGCTGACACCGGGGGACCAGCGGCGCATGGCCGACGGCGTGGTCGCTGCGGCCAAGGTGCTCGAGGCTGCGGGAGCGCGTGAGATCTTCTCGCCACACCAGCGATACATCTCGTACCGTCCGGGCACGCCCGGTGGCCACGAGCGATGGGCCGAAGAAACGCGTCGAGCAGGGTACGCGAACGGCGCCGTCACGTGTTTCTCGTTCCATCAGATGGGGTCTTGCCGTATGGGTGTCGATCCGGCGAGCTCTGCGGTGGGTCCGAACAACGAAACGCACGAGGTGAAGAACCTCTTCGTTGCCGATAGCTCGACGTTCCCCACAGCATCCGGTGTGAATCCGATGCTCTCCATCTACGGGATCGCCAAGCGAGCCGCCACGAAGATCGCCGAACGTCTGTCGTAACGCGCGTTTCTCTTCCGTGATCGAAGCTGCAGTCCGTGAGCTGATCGAAGCTGCCGATCTCAACGGACTTCTGCGCGCCGTCGACGGGCTGTGCGAGCGACGCGACTGGGACTCCCTGATCGATCTTGCGGACGCCTGCGAGGACGCGCTCGAACGTGGAAAGCAACTGTGGCCGATCGCCGCGCACATCGATTACCGCCTCGCCTTGGAGTCACCGGGGGAGATCGCTGCATCGGTCCTGGACCCGGATGGAACGCGTTTCGCGCTCGGCCCCCTTACCGAGGTCGCGGCCTCGACCCACACATGGGAAGAGCTCGCGGCTCACATCGAAGCGCCGCAGTCTGCCGCGTACGTCGCGCAGGAGCGCGTGCTGCGTTCAGAAGTGCTGACCGGTGACGATCGAGCGCATGCCGAGGTTCTCGAGCTGCCCCTCGAGTTACTCGAGTGGGAGCCCGCATACCGGTTGCCGGTCTACGCGAAGGATCACGTCGAGGTGCAGGAGCCGTGGGATGCCGTCGTGCTCGAAGCCGTCGATTCGCGGCCGGGGGAGCGGATCGACGATCCGGAGGTGCTTCATGCCCTCCTCGAGCTCGTGCGCCCGTGGACGACGGAGTCGAACGGGGCGGCGCGCGCCGTGGTGGTCGAAGGAACTGCGGATCAGGCAGCCGCCGCGATCTCCGACGCGGTTCGGATCGCGCAGATCAGTGGAGAGGACGCGCTACAGAGGATGGCGTGGGCTGCGGCCTCGGGCGGGGCTCACGGTCGCAGACGCGGCGGCGCGCTCGGTCGGTCGCTGGCCTGGCATGTGGTGGCGACGCTGTACGGGCTCGAGTGGCCGCCGCCGTACGACGAGATGCAGGCGGCGACGCGCCACCTGCGTTTCTACCTGTGGGACGAAGGCGAGCCGGAAGAGGGCTGGGTGCTGCGGCTTGCGGTGTCGGATCCTGAAGACGGATGGTCGGCGGCCATCGCGGCCACCGACCTGGTCCTCGAGGAGTGAGCGCGGATTACTTGATCGATTCCCCCGGGGCGAGCTCGACGATCTCGAGATCCGAGATGTCCGAGCACTCGTCGCGAAGTTGTTGCGGTGTGCCGGGCAGCGCGGGGAACGTCCCGAAATGCATCGGCACGACGGTCTTCACACCGAGCAGCCGCACGGCTTCTGCTGCGGACGCCGGCCCCATCGTGTAGAAGTCGCCGATTGGCAAGAAGGCCCACTCGGGCTTCAAGAGTTTGCCGATCAATGCCATGTCGGAGAACACCGCCGTATCCCCGGCGTGGTAGATGCGGAAGCCGTTCTCGAACTCGACTACGTAACCGGCCGCCTCGCCCCCGTAGATCGTCTGATCGCCATCGGTGATGCCACACGAGTGGATCGCGTGCGTCATGTGGACCTTGCACCCAGCGATCTCCGCGGTCCCACCCTTGTTGAACCCGACGACGTTCTCGACGCCCTTGGATCCGAGCCATCCCGCCGTCTCGGCGATGCAGCCGATCGCGGGCCCCTTTTGCTTGGCGAGCTCGACCGCGTCGCCGATGTGATCGAAGTGCCCGTGCGTGATCAGCATGGCATCGAGGTCGCCCGGATCCTTTAGGTCGTCCGGGCACGCCGGGTTGCCCATGACCCATGGGTCGATCAGGATCCGCTTGCCGGAAGGCGTTTCGAAAAGGAACGTCGAGTGACCGAGCCAGGTGATCTGCATGCCGTCGGGTGGTTGTGCCATGTCTCCTCCTGTCTAGTTACAGCCCCATCGTCTTGGCGATGATGTATTTCTGGATCTCGGAGGTTCCCTCGACCAACGGGAAGATGCGAACGAGGCGATAGATGCGTTCGAGCGGTAGATCGCGCATCCACCCCATGCCCCCGTGCACCTGGATCATGCGATCGGCAACGCGATTCACCATCTCGGCCGCGTAGAGCTTGACGATCGACGACTCCTGGATCACGGCCTCGCCCGCGTCGTATTTCCACGCGCACTCGTAGGTCATCAACTTCGATGCCTTTATCTCGACGAGAGACGACACGAGGTGCTCTTGGATGTGCTGGTTCTTGCCGATCGGGCGTCCGAACGCCACGCGCTCTTTCGCGTAATCGGTGCCGAGCTGAAGGCAGTAGTCGGCGATGCCGTTGCACATCGCAGCGATCGAGAGCCGCCCCATCGCGAGGAACTGCATCGCCGAGTAGAAGCCCATCCCGACGTTGTCGGGACCACCGAGGATGTTCTCTTGCGAGACGCGGCAGTCATCGAACACGAGCTCGAACTGCCCCTCGCCTTCAACCATTCCGCGCTGAGCGCGGCCGACAGAGAATCCTGGAGTTCCTTTGTCGACGATGAACGCGGTGATCCCGCCTTGAGCCTTCTTACTCAAGTCGTTCGCCGCGAAGACAAGAGCGAAGTCGGCGTGCTTGCCATTCGTGATGAAGTGCTTGGTCCCATTGATGATCCAGTCGCCGCCGTCCTTGGTGGCAGTCGTCCTGATGTTCTGAGCATCGGATCCGGCGTCGGGCTCGGTGAGGCAGAAACACATGGACTTCTCGGCGCTGATGAGTGGCGCGAGGTAGGTCTTCTTCTGGTCGCCCGTTCCGGCCAGGAGCACGCCGGTTGGGCCTTCCGGGCCATAGACCGTGAAACCAGCAAGACGGCAACCGGTGCGCGCAGCGGCCTCGCGCAGTAACACCATGCCGAGCTGAGGGAGACCGCTGCCGCCGAGATCCTCCGGGAAGTCTGCTGCGTAGAAGCCCAGCTCTGCCGAGCGTCGCCTCACGCGGTCGCGAAGCTCGACGGGGATGTCATCGCTCTCGGGGTCGAGCTCTGCCTCCAGTGGTCGGAGCTCGCGATCAACGAAATCGACGAGGTTTTTCTGGAGCTCCGCGTACTCGGGGGCAACCGCGAAATCCATGGACGTACTTTAAGTCGGCAGAAACTGGCGGCGGTCGAGAGGCGTCTAATCAGAGAGATGAGACGAGCGTCGCGAATTTTGGTTATCGGGGCAGCATGCGTGCCGTTGGTCGGGGCCTGTACCTCGAGCAATCACGGTGCGCCGAACTCCCGCGTTTCCGCCTCTTCGTCACCGCTGATCAGCTCCCATCGGGCCCCACCGATCGTGGCGGGGATGAACCCGAAAAGAACGGTGTTCTATTACGCGTCGCGCGGGGAGATCTTCAACCGCCACGCGCGGCCCGCGATCGACAACGTCACACTTTCCAGGGAGGGGGAAGCGAGCCCTGCGGTTTCGGCCGACCGAGCATTGCTTTTCGTCCGCGAAGGGGACGAAGGGGGCGAGCTAGTGCTGCGATCGGGCGACCCTCCCACCGAGTGCTGCTTTCGCACCGGGATGGACCCGGCTTTCCCGAGCGGTAGCTCCGGTAAGCGGGTGCCGGCTGCCTCGCTGAGGATCGCCGCGCGCACGTTGAGACGCGGGACACCGGAGGGAAGCTACAAGTATCCAGAGATAGTGATAGGAGATCCCGAGAGCGAAGCGGAATTCCGCTTTCCGGTCCGTGGTGTGCGCGCGAGCCGTGTGACCAGTCTTTCATTCGACGTCGGGTGGCCCCGCGACCCCTACTTGTATTACGAGACTCGCGACACCCCCTATGTCAGGCCATTCGCGCTGAGGGGCTATCGGGTTTACGCGCTCGGGCCTCCCGAAAAAGTCGCTCGGTCACGGCGCGGAACGATTTTCACTGCACCGGCATCCGCTTCGGAGTCGTCGGTGGACTTGCTACGCATAGCCCAATCGACTGCAGGCAAGGTGGCGCTCGATCTCGTTCGTGTTCACCTTACGGAAAGCGGCGATCGTGCAGACATTCAGCCCACCCGACCCAAGCTGCTCACGCACTTGGATGGGCTCGACCTCGATGTGTCGCACCCAGTGAAGCTCGAGCTTCGCTATGCCGGTTGCCTCGGGGTCGACGTCGACAACGGCTCGGGGCCGTCCTTCGGGGTCGGATCGACGCCGGCATGGTTCGTCAGCGATCGCAAGAAGCTGTACCTGGTTGACTCGAAAGGTCGTTTCGCGCAGATCGCAGATGCCGGCGTGAACGCGGGCATCGCTCCCGTGCCGATCCCGTGCGTGAATGACAACAGCTAGAGGCGTTTGAGGAGCTCGGCCTTCTTGGACTCGTATTCCGCTTCGGAGATCGCGCCCTGGTCTCTCAACTTTGCGAGGGCCTGGATCTGATCGGTGACGTTGGGAGCCGAGGGCGCGGCAGCTTGTTGCTGGCCCCCGCCGTAGGTGCGGTTGCTGTTCTTCTCCATCTCCTCGTAGATGCGCAGGTGCACCTTCTGCGGATGACGCACGTTGCTGATGACCTCTTGACCGCGCTCGCCCGCCGACTCGAGCACGATGTCTCCGGCCCCCAGCAGCCGCTGGAAGATCGACTGCGAAAAAGTCACGTCGTTCACTCGCTCGAGCGGGATCTCACGCGAGCGCTTCGCGATCATTCCGTGACGCGTGATGATCCTGTCGGTCGACAGGATGAAGTGCGTGAACAGCCACGTGATGACCGGGCGTCCCGAGAACCACAGGACGAGTACCAGGGCGGCGATCGCCCAGATCGTCCAGTGATGGGCGTACTTGGCGCCGACCGCCGCGCCGGCGACGATGACGACCGCCCACAGCACGGCGCCGGCGAGCTCGATCCAATGCGGCCGCAGATCGAATATGAGTTCCTCGTGACTGGCGAGTAAGTCCTTTGTCGAGGTCATGACGTGACGCTAGCAAGCAATCGTCGCCGTGACCAGGACCTTGAAGCCTCGACCCGAACCGTCGCCACTAGGATTCGCCGATGCCATTGGATCGTCATGCCGTCGACCACGTAGCGCGTCTCGCACGCCTCGATCTGAGCGACCAAGAGCGCGTCAAGATGCAGAGTGAGCTGTCACACATCCTCGAGCACGTCGAGCGGATCCAGGCGCTCGACCTGGACAACGTCGAGCCGACGTCGCACGCCATCCCATTGGCGAACGTCATGAGGCCGGACGTCGTACGTGGATCCCTCAGCCAGCAGGACGCTCTCTCAAACGCGCCGGAGGCGACCGAAGGTGGCTTCAAGGTACGCCGCATCCTGGAGGACGAATGACGAGCGATATCCACTGGATGTCCGCGCGGGAGTTGGCTCGGAAGCTCGAGGCGAGGGAGGTCTCGAGCGTCGAGGTCACGCAAGCTCTGATCGAGCGCTGTCAGAGCGTTGACCCTGCTATCCATGCGTTCTTGCACCCGACGTACGAGCTGGCGCTGGTGCAAGCAGCGGCGGCCGACGAGAGACGCTCGAACGGCAACGCGCTATCGCCGTTCGACGGCATCCCCGTCGCATACAAAGACATCTTCTGCACGCGCGGCTATCCGACGACGGCCGGATCGAAGATCCTCGAAGGATTCGTTCCGCCCTATAGCGCGACGGTCGTCGAGCGCTGTGACGCCGCCGGCCTGCCGATGCTCGGCAAGCTGAACCTCGACGAATTCGCTATGGGTTCGTCGACGGAGAACTCCGCATACGGGACGTCGCGTAACCCGTGGGACCTCGATCGCGTTCCCGGAGGATCGAGCGGTGGTTCCACTGCGCTGGTCGCCGCAGGCGGGGTTCCGTGGGCATGGGGAACCGAGACCGGCGGGTCGGTCCGGCAGCCTGCATCGCTTTGTGGTCTCGTCGGCGTGAAGCCTACGTACGGCCTCGTTTCTCGCTACGGCATCGTCGCGTTCGCGTCGTCGCTCGATCAAGCAGGGCCGATCGCGCGTACGGTCGAAGATGCCGCCGCGCTGTTGCAAGCGGCAGCGGGCCACGACCCGATGGAATCCACGTCGATACCCGAGGCGGTACCCGACTACCTCGACGGCATAGATGGCGGTATCGACAAGATGCGCATCGGGATCGTCACGCAGTTCCAGAAAGAAGGCTCCCAGCCGGGTGTGGTCACGCGAGTAGAAGAGGCGTACGCACGACTCGAGAAGCTGGGGGCCGAACTGGTCGACGTGTCCATGCCGTCATTCGACTTCGGTATCTCCGCCTATTACCTGATCGCTCCCGCCGAGGCCTCGTCGAACCTCGCGCGTTACGACGGGGTCCGCTACGGGTTCCGCTCGACAAGTGGCGAGGACGTGGTGCAGATGACGTCGCGGTCACGCGACGAAGGTTTCGGCGCCGAGGTCAAGCGCCGCGTGATGTTGGGGACGTACGCGCTCTCGGCGGGTTACTACGACGCGTATTACGGCAAGGCCCAGAAGGTCCGCACGTTGATAACTCGTGAACTGGAAAAGGCGTACGAGGACTGTGACCTGATCGTGTGCCCGACGTCGCCCACGACGGCTTTCAAGATCGGCGAACGCACCGACGACCCACTTGCGATGTACCTGTCGGACATCTACACGGTTCCCGTGAACCTTGCCGGAAACGCTGCGATCAGCGTTCCGTGCGGGACATCACCGGATGACGGGTTACCGGTCGGGTTGCAACTCATAGCCAAGGCTCTGGACGAGAAGACGATGTTCCGCGCCGCGTACGCGTTCGAGCAAGACCTCGGGTGGTCGGCTTCTGAAGCATCGAGGCCCCCGCTATGACCGCCGCAACCGACCTCTACGAGACGACGGTAGGTCTCGAGATCCACGTGGAGCTCAGCACCGCATCGAAGATGTTCTGCGGGTGTGCGGTCGCCTTTGCGGGGGAGCCGAACACCCGGACGTGCCCGGTGTGTCTAGGGCTTCCCGGTTCCCTTCCGGTCGCGAACGAGAAAGCCGTCCAGTACACGATGAAGATCGCTCTGGCGCTCGACTGCGAGATCGCGACCTACTCCCTCTTCCATCGAAAGAACTACTTCTATCCCGACATGCCGAAGAACTATCAGATCAGTCAGTACGACCTGCCGCTCGGTTACCGCGGTCATCTCGACATCTCGGCGGATTTCGGCACGACCACCGTGGGGATAACGCGCGTTCACCTCGAAGAAGACACGGGGAAGTCGATCCACGTAGGCGGCTCGGGCCGGATCGTCGATTCCGACTATTCGATCGAGGACTTCAACCGCGCGGGGACGCCGCTGGTCGAGATCGTGACCGAGCCGGACATCCACTCTGCGGAAGAAGCGCGCGCGTTCGTAACGGAGCTGCGATCGATTCTCGAAGGGCTCGATGTATCAGACGTGCGAATGGAAGAGGGATCGATGCGCGTCGACGCAAACGTTTCCGTCAGACGTATCGGCGAGACCGAGCACGGGACCAAAGTAGAGGTCAAAAACATGAACTCGATCCGGTCGGTGGGTCGCGCTCTCGCATACGAGGAGGAACGCCAGCGTCGAGCCCTCGATGCCGGCGAGACACTCGTTCAAGAGACGCGCCACTTCGACGAGAAGTCCGGCACAACCTCATCGGGGCGAAAGAAGGAGTTCTCGTCGGACTACCGTTACTTCCCCGAGCCCGACTTGGTTCCATTCGAACCATCGCGCGAGTGGGTCGAAACAGTGCGCGCGTCGTTACCGGAGATGCCCGCCGCTCGCAGAGCGCGCTTCGCCCACGACTACGGCCTGGGAGACGCCGATATCGACGTCTTGACGACGACCAAAGGCATCGCCGAGTGGTTCGAGGCAGCGGCCGAGGCCTACAGCGGCGACGCGAAGAAGGTCGTCAACTGGATCATCGCCGACCTGTTCGGCCTGGTTAACGAGAAGGGCATCGAGTTGGTGGACTGCAAGATCTCACCTGCCCAGCTCGCCGGTCTCGTCGAGCTCGTCGATTCCGGGGACATCTCCGGCAAACAAGCGAAGGTCGTTCTCGCAGAGATGTTCGAATCGGGCGCCGATGCGCGCGACGTGGCGGAATCCAAGGGCCTCAAGCAGGTGTCGGACACCGATGCCTTGCAGAGCGTCGTCGATGAAGTGATCGCCGACCACCAAGACGTCGTCGAGAAGGTGAGGGCCGGGAACGTGAATTCGATCGGGTTCCTGGTCGGCCAAGTCATGAAGAAGACGCGAGGTCAAGCCAATCCTCAAGCCGTCAACGAGCTCCTCAAGAGCAAGTTGACGTGACGCGGTCGGTGGTCGTCGAGACCTCGATCACGATCGACGCGCCGCCGCAGACGATCTGGTCCCTGATCACCGATTGGGAACGTCAAGGCGACTGGATGCTCGAAGCATCGGAGTTCGTGGTTGTCGGCGAGCAACGAGAAGGGGTCGGAGTAGCCGCCGAGGCCACCGTCAAGATCGGTGGCATAAAGACGCGCGATCGCGTGCGCGTCGTCGGTTGGGAGCCGCCGTACCGCCTCGCGATCCGGCATGAGGGATGGGTGTCTGGGCTCGGAGAGCTCTTCCTGACGCCGGTAGCTGCTGGCGAAACCTACGTCTTCTGGCGCGAGCAACTCGAGCCCCCGCTCGGTTTGGTCGGGGCGACCGGCATTCGTGTTTTCAAGCCGCTCATGAGGCGGATCTTCCGTCGCGACCTCCAGGTTCTCGCTCGCATCGCTGCGTCGTCGGTCTAGAAAGGACCGCGGAAAAGAGGGAACGGCGAAGGCGACGCCGAACAGATATGCATGAGGCGGGTCGGTGTAGCACTTGTGCTCGGATTGCTCGCGATGTCGATGTCGAGCGTCGCGGCCGCTTCGAATCGTAAGACCGTCGACCCCAAGCTCGACGTTCGCGATCACTTCCAGTTTTTCGGTGGAACCGAAGTCGCGTTCTCGGGACATTACGCGTACGTGGGTCAGATGGATGGCCATACCGACCGAGGACAGCTCCCGGACCAAGGTGGCGTCAACATCTACGACGTATCCGGAAGGACGGCCCGTCAGGTCGGTTCCGTTCATTGCCCCGGCAACGACAACGATGTCGAGGTAGTTCATCGCGGGCTCATCGCTCTCGGATACGCCACCAATCGATGCGCCAGCGGACAGGGCCTTTTGCTCATCGATGTCTCCGACCCCGCGCACCCACGGATGCTCGGCCACGTCACCGTGCCGAGCTCTCACACGATCACGCCGTATCCGGGCAAGTCCCTGTTGTACGTGTCTCCGGGCGGCCTTGCCTACGCCGGGGGTCCCGAGCAAGTGGTCGACGTGTCCGACCCGCAGAACCCGAAGGTCGTTTCCACGTTCGCGACCGACCAGAACGGGTGTCACGATTTCTCGTTCCACGTAACCGCAAACAGCAAGCTCGGGTTCTGCGCCGGCGAGAGTGGAGTGTTCATCTTCGACGTGTCGAATCCGACTAAGCCGACGCTGATCTCGCGGATCGTGAATCCCGCGATGCAGTTCGGGCACTTCGCGCTTGCGAGCCCCAACGGGAAGGTTCTGGCCGTCAACGACGAGGCATTCGTCGCTCACGACTGCTCGACGGGGCAGAGCCCGACCGGCGCGGTTTGGTTCTACGACATCTCCGATCCGGCGACCCCCATGCCTATCGGTCATTTCTCGCCGCCGCGGGGGCCACAGATGATCGGCTCGTACGCAGGGTGGACGGGGTCGTGGTGCACATCGCATCAGTTCGATTGGGTGTCCAACGAGTTGCTGGTCGTGCCGTGGTACGCCGGAGGCGTGAGCCTGATCGACGTGACCGACCCGAAAGCGGCGCACGAGGTGGCGAGTTACGACCCGAAGAACACGATCGCCTATTCGGCGCAATTCGACGAGAGCGATTCCCAAGTGTTCGTTACCGACTTGAACCTCGGTCTCACGATCCTCGACCTCAAAGGCGCGCACTAAACCGGAGCAAAAGCGTCGGTCGTAATCTCGTCGCGTGACGCAACACGACCTTTATCTCGCGGCGATCGACCTGTCTGAAGCGCGCGCTCTGGTTGTCGGAGGCGACGCGGTTGCCGCGGAGAAGATCGCGGGATTGAGGGCCTCGGGGGCATCCATCCGCGTCGTCACACCGGCCGTGGCCCCTCAAGTCGAAGAGCTGCTCGACTCAGGCACAGAATGGATCGAACGCGAATACCGCGCGAGCGACCTCGACGGCTGCCTTCTCGTGATCGTCACGACAGGTGACTGTGAGTTCAGCGAACGCGTCGCGAACGACGCGCGCGCGAGGAACATGTTGGTGAATGTTGCCGACGTCCCGCGGTTGTGCAACTTCATCCTTCCGGCGATCGCGCGACAGGGACCGATAGCGATCGCCGTGTCGACCAGCGGAACCAGTCCCGCGCTCGCACAAAGGATCCGTAGAGAGATCTCGGGATCGATCGGGACGGAGTACGGCGAGCTCGCGGTGGAGCTAGCGGCATTGAGAGAGTGGGCGAGATCCCACCTCGACACCTACGATCGAAGAAAGGCATTCTTCGACTCGATCGTCAACGCGGCCCCCGACCCGATCGACCTCGTGCGGTTGGGCGACAAGGATCGGCTGCACGAGATGATCGAAGAGGCGAAGCGAACTGCAGTGGAGGGATCGACGTGACACGGATCGTCAATCTGGCCGACTTCGAGCCGATGGCGCGAGCGAACATGGATCCTGCCGCCTTCGACTATTACTTCGGCGGCGCGTGGGACGAGATTACGCTGCGCGACAACGTCAGCGCATTCAACCGCTACAGGCTTCGCCCTAGGGTGCTCGTCGACGTCTCGGCGGTCGACATGTCGGTCGACCTGCTCGGCACGCACGCCGCGATGCCCCTGGGGCTCGCACCGACTGCCTTGCAGCAACTGGCAGCTCCGGAGGGCGAGGTCGCCACCGCGCGCGCTGCAACAAGTGAGAACGCCTTGATGTGCCTATCGACGATCTCGAGCCGCTCGCTCGAAGACGTCGCCGAAGTCGGGGGGCCGCGCTGGATGCAGCTCTACGTGTTCAGCGACCGCGCCCTGTCGGAAGAGCTCGTGAAGCGCGCAGAAGTGGCGGGATACTCGGCCCTGGTCGTTACCGCCGACCTTCCCGTCCCGGGATACCGAGAGCGCGACGTGCGCAACGAAATGCCGATCCCCGACGACCAAGCGCTGGGGAACTTCGCTCATATCGAGACCGAAGGAGAGCTGCTTCCGTTCATAGCTTCGCTGAACGACCCGTCGCTGACGTGGGAAGACCTCGCGTGGCTACGCGGATTGACTTCTCTTCCGATAGTCGTGAAAGGCATCCTCACCGCTGAGGACGCGCGACTGGCAGTGGAGCACGGCGCCGCGGCCGTGATGGTATCGAACCACGGGGGCCGGCAGCTCGATAGGGTTCCCGCGTCGATCGACGTGCTCGAGGAGGTAGTCGAAGCCGTCGACGGTCGATGCGAGGTCTACGTGGATGGTGGCGTGCGGCGTGGCACCGACGTGCTCGTAGCGCGGGCGCTGGGGGCTAAGGCGGTATTCATCGGCCGGCCGTATCTGTGGGCGCTCGCGGCGATGGGGGAGAAAGGCGTTCGGATCGCACTCAAGATCCTGAAGACCGAGATCGCAGTGGGCATGGCTCTTCTCGGCACTCCGAGGCTTTCGGACATCACGCGCGCCCACGTGATGTGAGCGATCACGCGAGCAGGTCTGCTACCCGCCCAACCCCTTCGATCAGGTCGTCGTCACTCAACGCGTAGGAAAGTCGCATGTATCCCGGAGCGCCGAAACCTTCGCCGGGAACCATCGCAACCTTCACCTGCTCGAGGATGATCTCCGCGAGCTCCGTAGTCGAGCTCGCCACGCGGCCCCCGAAAGATCGACCGAGCACCCCCTCGAACGATGGGAAGCAGTAAAAGGCTCCTTCGGGCTCGTAACAGTCGACCCCTTCGATCTCGTTCAGCATCTTGTGCATCGTCTTACGGCGGCGATCGAAGGCTTCGCGCATCATCTCGGCAGCGTGGAGGTCGCCGGACACGGCGGCGAGCGCGGCGGCTTGAGCGACGTTCGACACATTCGATGTCGCGTGGGACTGCAGCGAGTTGGCGGCCGCGACGATGTCGGTCGGCCCGACCAGCCATCCGATCCGCCAACCGGTCATCGCATACGTCTTCGCCACGCCGTTCACGACGATGCACCTATCGGCGATCTCGGGTGTCTGCACGGGCATCGAGCTGAACCGAGCGTCGCCGTACACGAGATGCTCGTAGATCTCGTCGGTCAAGACCCAGATGTCGTGCTCGGCGGCCCACCGTCCGATCGCAGCAACTTCTTCCGGCGGATAGACCGCTCCGGTCGGATTCGAAGGCGACACGAATAGCAGCATCTTCGTAGCCGGTGTGACGGCCGCTTCGAGCTGACCGATGCTGACGCGGAAACCGGATTCTTTCGTCGTCGGAAGCTCGACGACCTTCCCTCCGGCAAGGCGGATCACTTCCGGGTAGCTGACCCAGTAAGGCGCGGGAACGAGCACCTCGTCACCGGGGTCGAGGACGGTCATGAACGCGTTGTATAGAGCGTGCTTCCCGCCGTTCGACACCAGTACCTGCTCGGGAGCGACCTCGTAACCCGAGTCGCGTGTTGTCTTGCGAGCGATCGCGGCGCGCAGTTCCGTTAAGCCTGCTGAGGGCGTGTAGTGGTGATAGACGGGATGCCGTGCCGCTTCCTGAGCGGCAGCGACGATGTGCTCGGGAGTCGGGAAGTCGGGCTCGCCCGCGCCGAAGCCGATGACATTCTCACCGGCCGCTTTCAGCGCTTTCGCGCGCGCGTCGATCTGGAGGGTCGACGATTCCGTTATCTGAAGGACCTTCTGCGAAAGGCGCGGCTGCGCGATCGGATCGACCTTTCCTTGTAGCTTGGTCGGATGATAAGGGACGGCAATCGCCTCCTCCCGGAGGAAGTGAAGATCCCTCCCGACCTCTTGCCTTCGGACGGTCGCTTCGGGTCGGGGCCCTCGAAGATCCGCTCCGAAGCGCTCGCATCCCTCGCTCGTTCCAGTGGATACATGGGGACGAGCCACAGACAAGCTCCCGTCAAGAAGACCGTGCGGCAGATGAAAGAGGGGCTGCGCGATCTATTCGCGCTCCCGGATGACTACGAGGTCGTGCTGGGGATCGGCGGGGCGACGGTGCTGTGGGACGCGCTCGCTTTCTCCTTCATAGACGGCCGCGCGCAGCACCTCGTATTCGGTGAATTCACCGCTAAGTTCGCTCAGGCCGTCACCCTTGCCCCGCATCTGAGCGACCCAGAGGTCATCGAATCGGAGTTCGGCACACACCCACTCTTCGCTCCGGACTCGGGAATCGACGTCTACGCAACCGCGCAGAACGAGACTTCGACCGGGGTCTCCATGGATGTTGCGCGACCCGCGCCTCGCGGACTGATGGTGATCGACGCAACGTCTGCCGCCGCCGGCATCGCGGTCGGCGCTGAGGATTTCGACGTCTACTACTTCTCTCCACAGAAGGGCTTCGCGTCGGACGGAGGTCTGTGGATCGCGCTGTGCTCGGGGGCCGCGGTGGAACGGATCGAGAAGCTCGCAACCGAGGGCCGCTACGTGCCGCCGTCTCTGGATCTGAAGATCGCCCTGGACAACTCGCGCCTCGACCAGACCTACAACACCCCGGCCCTCGCGACGCTTGCGTTGATGGTCGAGCAGATCGAGTGGATCCGATCGAACGGGGGCCTCGAATGGTCGACCGCCCGCTGCGCACGCTCGGCTGAGGCTCTATACGGATGGGCAGAAAAGAGCACCATCGCGCAGCCGTTCGTCCGCAAAGCGGCGCAGAGGAGCCCGGTCGTCGGAACGATCGATTTCGAGGATCGCATCGATGCCGCGGCGCTGGCGGCCGCGTTGCGAGCGAACGGGATCGTCGACACGGAGCCCTATCGGAAGCTCGGCCGGAATCAACTGAGGATCGCGATGTATCCGGCCATCGACCCCGACGATGTCGCGAGCCTGACGAGGTGCATCGATCATGTCGCCGAGGTGCTGTTTGGAGATAAGTAACGGGCTCCCGCCGTTCGTTACGTGATCGAACTCTAGGAGGGGCCGTGCCGAAGATGACCGAAAAAGAATGGCGGGAGTTCGTCTCCGCTGGGACGCGCACAGGCAAGCTCGCGATCGTGCGGAAAGACGGCTCGCCTCACGTC
>JALZGD010000166.1:1923-5700 GCA_030861205.1 Actinomycetota bacterium | reverse complement strand
CAAGCAAGCAGAAGAGGAGATGAGGCGGATCGATGCTGCGAAGAGCGAGTTCATCGCGAACGCAGCGCACGAATTGCGCACACCGCTGACTGCGATCTGGGGGCTTTCTTCGACGCTCGCGGCCAAGCGCAAGGATCTGAGTGAGGAGCAGCTCGAATGGTCCATCCAGACGATCGATCGGCAAGGCAAGCGTATGGGGATGCTTGTACGCAACCTCTTGGACATCACCCAGCTCGATTACGGACGGCTGAAGCTCGACCTCCAGCCGGTGCCCCTTGCTGAAGTGGTCATCCAGGCCCTCGATACGACGCCGGCGCCCCAAGGCCGACACGTTGCGGTGAACGTGTCGCCGGAGCTCTCCGTGATGGCCGATGAGGATCGTCTGGATCAAGCGGTAACCAATCTGCTCACTAACTCGTATCGCCACGGCGGATCGAACATCTCGATCGACGCGCGCTCCTCCGGAGAATTCGTTGAGCTTGCGATCACGGACGACGGACCCGGTGTCCCGGAGGATCTACTGCCTCACCTATTCGACCCGTTCGCGCGAGCGATGACCGCGCGCACCGTTCAGGGGTCGGGGCTCGGTCTTGCGATCGTCCGCAGGATCATTGAAGCAATGGGTGGTGACGTTTGGTACGAGCCGATGAACGGAAGCGGAGCCCGTTTCGCGATCCGACTCAGGAAAGCGGAAGAGCCTCCCAGCTCGACTTAGTCGTCCCCTCGAGGCGCGGGCTTAACCAGATCTCGCGCAGTCTGACGAGCCGCCCCAGTTGCGGCTCCGATCAGTGCGATCCACGCAGCTTTCTTCGCGGGATGCACCGGCTCGTCGGCTTGCGGCGGTTCCTCCCGCGTCGCCAGGCGCCACATCGTCGTAACGATGTAAGTAGCAACTTTCACGGCGATGATCCCCGCGATCATCGCTCCGACCGTTTGGAAGATGTTTGCTTTCTGCTTGGGTCCGGTGTCGCTTGCCATCGTGTGCTCCTCTGTAGGTTCTGACGTGGTTCCCGCGAGCGTTCTTATATTGGTGCCCCCGGAGCCTCCGTTCTACTCAGGCTTCGGCCAGCTCCCGCTGCATACCGGTCATGCGATCGATCTCTTCGCCGCCCTGCGGCGGCCCCACCGCGATCACTCGGTCGCCCGCGGCGAAGACGAACCTCGGCTTTGGCCTATACGTCCAGCGACGTCCCCGCTGCACCGCGAGGACGAACATGCCGGTTTCGGTTTCGATCGAGAGGTCTCGTATCGATCGGCCGTCCGCAGGGGACCCGGGGTTCACTACCGTCTCGTAACCCACCTCATCGGACTCCACCAGCGCTGCGGCGATGACGGGATGAAGCTCTTCACCGTTCTCAACGGGGCGTGTCATCTCACGTGCGGAGTCGAAGATCATCTCGGATGCGTGAGCGAGTCGGATCAGGCCACGGAGGTCGTCCGGATCCCGCGCTTCCTGCGCGCTTCGCAACACCCATGACTCGAGTTCGTCGTGAAGCGCGTCGGATCTCGCTTCGAGGCTTGCCACCTCAGCCGCGAGTGCCTGGTCGTTGAACAAGAGCGCGGAATACGCGAGACCCACAGCGACCTCGGCGGAATTCTTCATCTCGACGAGGATGTCGACGGCTCGGTCTAGGTCCGAGAGAACCAGCTCGCTCGGCTCGGGAGGCTCCGGTAGTGGCGGGGCTCCCATCAGCTCACGGGCCAGCACGACGCCGTCTTCGGGGCCTTTGACCAGCAAAGCGTCGTTGCTCGAGATGACGTAATCGGCGTCGGGGTCGAGGTCCCATTCGCCCCCGCGGCGGGTGGCGATCACCCACATCCCGATCTCGACCGGCAGAGCCAGCTCGCGCAGCGTGCGCCCGATCGCGGGGGATCCCTCTCGCACCTTTATGCGCGACACGATCTCGTCGGCGTACCTGAGGTCCCGTCGAAGGTCTTCGACGATGCCCAGCTGAACCACGCGCGAGATGTCCTCCGCAGCGTCTGCGATGTTCTCGACCGCGGACGCGATCTCGAGAACGCTTGCCATGTGCTCTGCGTCTTCGGGACTTCGGGCGGCAAGGATCGACAACTTCCGGAGATCGTGGAGGTAGCCGAACATCCTTTCCTCGAGTCGTCCGACTTCCTTCGCGAGTTTTTCGTCGGAGAAGAAGACGGCTGCATAAGCAAGGTCGACCATCAGCTCAGAGGAGTCCTTGATCTCCGCCAGCAGGCCTTTGACGGTTCTCGGACTCTCGGACTGGTCCACTTCTCACTCCTCCTTTGGGGCTTGCGCGCAAGCTGCGCAGACCCGCTGGTCAGGCTACTCCGAAGACGATCACGGCAACGATGAGACAGATGAAACCGATCAGGTCCATCCCGCTGGTGACGAGCGGGATGGTGTGGTTGTCGGGATCGAACCCGAACCGATACGTCAGGATCGCCGCGTAGTAGCCGATGAATGCGGCGATCACGAGCGCCAGGACACCGGCGAGCATCGCGGTTCCGAGGAATGTCCATGCCCCCGGGTAGTCGGCTCCCGTCGCCATCGCGGTCCACAGCGTTGTTATCGCCGTGACGGAATAGATGAACAATCCCAACAACGCGACGATCGTTCCGTCCAGTAGAGACACCGCATCGGGGCGAGCGCTTGGTGAAGTTGCACCCAGGTGCAGCTTTGTGCCGAGCCTCGCTGCGAGGATCGATCCCAGAGCACCGGTGTTCTCCAAGAAGCCCGGCAAGAAGATGAAATAGATCGGGAACGGAGCGAAGATCTGGTCGATCCTGTGCTGGCCGACCGTGCCGCCCAAGATATCCAGGACTGCCGCGAGTAACAGGATCGGGAAGCTCTCGCGCACGATCCTGCGCGCAACGTCGAAGCTCGTCGTGTATCCGCGCACGAGTGCTGCGAGCCCGATGATCAACGACACGACGCCTACTACCGGCGTGACGATGTGGATGCCGACAAGAAGCGACGCCAGCAGCAGGCACGGAAGAGTGACTACGTCGCCGACAACGGTGATGAGCACAGCGCCGACGGAGTCGAGATCCCACCCGCGCCTATACGACGCTATCGATAGAGCAACCGTGAACGCGAGAACTAGTGCGGAGGACAGAACGCCCCCGACCAGAGAGATCGCAAGGAAATCCCAGGCCGAAACCGTCGTGAGCCCAACCAGCACCGCGATGCCTCGCGCCAACAGCGCCATCGCGACGGAAGTCCCGAGCGTCAGAAGCGTTGCCGAATACACGTTCTGATACAGAGGTTTGCCGCGAGCGCCCGTGATCTCGAACAGCCCGGTGTGGATCGATGTGCCGAGGCGCGCCGATAGCGCGCCGAAGATGTTGCCCCGCATCCCTACGGAAACCGGGATCAATACCAGTAGACCGGCAACGTCTTGCAAGCGGTGCGTCGCCGCCGCCAAGACCACCCCCGAGATGAGGGACGTCAGCGCCGAGATGAAGTTAGCGATGAATCCCTGTCGGATCGTGGCGCGCTCCGCCATCCAGTAGTCCACGACCTGACGAGCCGGGTCCATCACCCTCTGTGCGGTTCCGCGAAGAGCGCGCGCGGGGGGCGTCGTCACCGATCGGATCGCTCGCTCGATCCACCTGACGAATGCGCTCCGCCTGATGTGCTCCCGGCCCCCTTTCATCGGAGCAGGGAACCCCAAACCAACCGCGTGCGTCCATCCGTATAGATAGGAGAAACCCGACCGGCGTCATCGGCGCCCGGCAGTTCGTGCGCCTCGGGGGGGCTGGGTCGGAAGAAAGGAGCGTCGTGGGCCAATCCGCGAT
>JALZGD010000166.1:0-1912 GCA_030861205.1 Actinomycetota bacterium | reverse complement strand
CAAGCCGCAGGCGCTGCCCCGCGCATCCCAGCAATTCCCCGAGGGCCGCGTGTGCTCTCAGCCCGGATGCACGACTAGGTTGTCGACGTACAACCGTCGCGAGCGGTGCTGGGCCCATGCAGAGATGAAGGTCCCTCGTTTGCGCGGCCGCAAGCCGGCGGCCGGCTCCGCGTAACCCCTCTGCGCCCCCGCGCCGGATATATCCTGCTCGCCGCGGGCCCTCTCGGACCTGCGTTTCGGATCTGAAGTCGTGGAGGTTTCTGGATGCGCGCACGGTGGGCCATTCTCTTCGGTGCGGCGGCGGCCGTCTGGCTGACCCTGTCGACAACGGCGGTCGCGGCGACCAAGAAAGCCAGCCCGTCTCCGGTTGCCTCGCCGAGCGGTGGCGCGGCGGGGCCCGTTTGGACGTATCAGATGTCGAAGATCACGATCCTTCTGCTTGTCCTGATGGTGCTTGCGCTGGGCGGCCTCTATTACCGCCTGATCGTGAAGAGACGGCGCGGCGAGATCTAAAGGTGCGGTTTCATTAGGGGCCTATGGCCCGCCTGATCGACCCTCGCATCGCGACCGCGCTCGCCCGGCGCGTCGCCGGCGACCTCCCGCACCAGGACCTTCCTTTGATCGATCGCCTCCGCCGCGATCTCGAGGTAGCGGTCCCTCGCTCGGAAGAACTGGTTGCCCCGATAACGGGAACTCCGACACCGCCATCCGTCAGATGGGACGTCATCGATCGTGGCGCCTGGGCCGAAGCAAACATCTACGGGATCGGCACGATGATCGGTCCGTTGCAGGACAAGCTCGCCGAGCGGATGAAGGCTGTCCCGTTCCCAGTGCGCCTTGCCCAGCGAACGATCGTCTCCGCCGAGGTAGGTCTGCTGCTCGGCTACGTATCTCGCAGAGTTCTTGGTCAATACGACCTTCTCATCCCCGAAGAGGAAGCGCGGTGGGCACGGCGGAACCGCATCGCCCCCGGCACCGCTCTCTACTTCGTCGGCCCGAACATGGTCGAGACACAACGCAGATCCGATTTCGTCCCGGACGAGTTCGCGCTTTGGGTAGCCCTGCACGAAGTCACGCACCGATTCCAATTCGCGGGCGTGCCTTGGTTGAAGGATCGCTTCCTGGGTCTCGTTCGTTCGTACATGGAGTCGGTCGATCTCGATGTGCGGAGCTTGTCGGCTCGGTTGAAGTCCGCCGCGCGGCGGATCGCTCAGCGATCGCTTCCACGCGACGAGCGCAACCCTGTCTATCTGTTGGCGTCCGAAGACCAGAAGAGAGTCCTCGACGAGATACAGGCATTGATGGCGATCGTCGAAGGCCATGGGAACTTCGTTATGGATCACGTGGGTGAGAAGGTGATTCCATCATTCAAACGGATGCGACAAGTCTTCGAGCGACGACGCGAGCAAGCGAGTTACCTCCAGCGGATCTTCAACAACGTGATCGGTCTCGACATGAAGTTGCGTCAATACGAGATGGGGCAGGCGTTCTGCAACGAGATCGTCGCTGCCGAGGGACTGGGAGCGTTGACTCGTTTATGGGACGACCCCGAGGGTTTGCCGACCCTCGCGGAGTTGCGTCAACCCAGGACATGGCTCAAGCGGGTCGCCTGAGCGGCGCCCTCGGCGGTCCCGCATTCGATGTAGTCGAGCGAGTACGGGACACGATCGCGCGCTACGACATGCTGCCCGGGACGGCTCCTTGTGTCGTCGCTGTTTCGGGCGGGCCCGATTCCTTGTGCTTGCTCGATGTGCTTGCGCGGTTGCAACTCCGCCCGCTGATGGTCGCTCACGTTGACCACGGCTTGAGCGACAACTCGGAAGAGATCGCGGCCAACGTTGCGAGGATCGCATCTGAGGCCGGCATCGACGTTCACGTCGCACGGGCGCGCGATTTAGCAGGTCCTAACCTT
>JALZGD010000165.1:2088-5713 GCA_030861205.1 Actinomycetota bacterium | reverse complement strand
GGCTTGAGCCGCGCGCTGATGCGACCTCGCAGCCCAGGCGTCTTGGTCTTCCCGCGAGATCTTGAACTCTTGATTGACGTCGTCGGACTGGTCGCCCATGTGCTTGTGGTTGAACGCGTCCCATAGCCCGTCGTGGATCATCGAGTCGATGATCTTGCCGTCACCCATTCGGTAGCCCGTGCGCGCCTTCGGGAGGAGGTAGGGAGCCTGGTCCATCGACTCCATGCCCCCAGCCACGGCAACAGAGATCTCGCCCGCGCGGATCAGCTGATCGGCTAGCGCGATCGCGTTCAACCCGGACAGACACACCTTGTTGATCGTGATCGCCGGAACGCTCTTCGGGATCCCAGCATTGACCGCCGCCTGCCGCGCAGTGATCTGCCCGACTCCGGCTTGCAGGACCTGACCCATGATCACGTAGTCGATCTGCTCGCCGTCTATAGCGGCGCGTTCCATCGCGCCGCGAATCGCGCTTCCTCCGAGATCCACGGCCGGAACGCCGGATATCGCCCCCTGGAATTTGCCGATCGCGGTGCGGGCCGCGGAAACGATGACCGATGACATGGAAGACTCCTTTCGGTGCTGCTTCTCGCCGCCGTTTCGGCGCGTCGAGTGTTCATTCTAGGAGCCAGGAGCGCCGCCGAATTAGCCTCTCAAATTCGCACTTGGCGGAGCCATGCGCTGGCCGCGACGGCGGCGTCGTGGTGGAAGGCCGAAGGGACGACTCGCCTGCTTTCCGGCGAGACGTCACCGTAGGCACCTCGAAAGGAGGAACGTTGACCGTCCGATTCAATAGCGCGGCCCCTGTTGCCCTAGTCGAGATCGACCGCCCCGAGGTACGCAATGCCGTTGATGGCCCCACTGCGAGGGCGCTCGTCGACGCGTTCGAGCGTTTCGAATCCGACGATGACTTGCTGGTTGCGGTTCTCTACGGAGCCGGGGGCAGCTTTTGCTCCGGCGCCGATCTGAAGGCGATGGCGAACGACCCGCCGCGCGCGAACCCGATCGATCCCGGGGGGATTGCCCCGATGGGGCCGAGCCGCATGGTCCTTTCCAAGCCGGTTCTTGCCGCGGTCGAGGGCTACGCAGTCGCAGGAGGGATGGAGCTCGCGCTGTGGTGCGATCTCCGGATCGCGGGCCGCGACGCGACGTTCGGGTTCTACGACCGGCGGTGGGGCGTTCCGTTGATCGACGGGGGCACCGTTCGGTTACCTCGGCTGATCGGACACAGCCGCGCGATGGACCTGTTGTTGACCGGCCGTAGCGTCGGCACCGACGAGGCCTACCAGATCGGCCTCGTCAACCGCGTCGTCGACGCGGGCACCGCGGTTGAGGAGACCATCGCCCTTGCGAACGAGCTGGCGAGGTTTCCGCAAGCGGTGATGCGCGCCGACCGTTTGAATGCGATCGAGCAGTGGGGCGCGCCGCTCGGGGACGCGATGCGCATGGAGTTCGATCGCGGGACACGTGCCGGGGCCGAGTCGGTCGCGGGTGCGGCTCGATTCGCGTCCGGCAAAGGGCGTCACGGCTCGTTCGACGACCTCTAGGATTCCTCCGTGATCAAAAAGATCGAGCACGTCGCGCTCGCCGTGAGCGATCTCGACGCGGCCTTGAATCACTACAAGACCGTGTGGGGACTCGAGCCGTCGCACCGTGAACGCGTCGAAGACCAAGGCGTCGAGGAGGCGATGTTGCTCGTGGGCGAGACGTATCTGCAGTTACTGGGATCGACCGGTGCGGACACGACCGTTGCGAAGTTTCTCGAGCGCCGCGGTGAAGGCCTGCATCACATCGCGTACGAGGTCGACGATCTCGAAGGAACCCTGCAAGAGCTCAAGAACAAGGGTGTGCCGTTGATCGACGAGCATCCGCGGCGCGGCGGTCGCGGTCACATGGTGGCGTTCGTCCATCCCAAAGGCAATCACGGACTTCTTGTCGAGCTCATTCAGGCTCCTCGAGAGTGAGGAGAGGCGACGGTCCTCTAGCCCGTAAGGATTTCCGCCGACTTCTCGGGATCTCGTTCACGGTTGCTCTCGGCTTCGGGATGGTCGTTCCCGTCCTGCCGTTGTACGCGAGATCCTTCGGCGTAAGCCTTGCCGCGATCAGTTTGATCCAAGTCGTCTTCGGATTGACGCGCTTTTCATTCGGACTCGGCGCCGGTTTGGTCGTCGATCGCTACGGTGAGCGCGCATCGACGATTGCGGGCTTGCTCATCGTGTCCGCGTCGTCGTTCGGGGCGGCGATGTCGACGAATTTCCTGCAATTAGTGGTGACACGCGGATTCGGCGGCGTTGGTTCTGCGCTGTTCATCAACGGAATGATGAGCCGCATCCTGAAGATGATCGAGCCGGCGGCGATGGCGCGCGCGACGGGCGCGTTCCGATCGTCTTTCTTGCTGGGGATCGGCGCCGGCCCGGCCCTCGGGGGATTCGTGGCGGGCCGCTTCGGGTTGGCTTCGCCGTTCTACTTCTACGGTTTCGGGCTCCTTGCCGCGACCGCTATCGCGTTCGTGGTCATGGCGGGAGGGCCGGCACACGTTCGCCCAACGACTAGGAAATCCCCGCTGGACGCGCTTCGAGCTGCACGACCTTTGCTCAGAGACATCCGCTACGACGCGGCCCTTCTGGCGACGTTCGTCGGGTGGTGGACCATCGCCGGACCCGCTCAGGTCTACGGCGTGATCTTTGCTCGGGACAATCTCGGGTTCTCGAAAGGTCACATCGGTATCGCCCTGACGTTGTTGTCGGTGGGCGAGCTCCTCATCCTCTTGATCGCAGGACGAGCTGCGGACCGCTTCGGAAGAAGAGCGGTGCTAGTTCCCGCGCTAGTTGCGACGGGAGCGACGTGCGCTCTATTCGGTCAGATCGAGGCTGCCCCGTGGCTCATCTACGTGTTGATGTTGTTGCTGGGGGCCGGGATCGGAGCGGGCGGAGTATCTGCCGGAGGATTGCTGGCCGACTCGATCCCGAAAGAAGGGTCTGGAGCGGCGGTCGGTTTGAATCAGATGGCCGGCGACCTTGGATATCTCATCTCGCCGGCAGTCTTCGGGGCATTGGCGGAAGGCGTTTCTTTCGGAGCCGCCTACCTCGTGGCCGCGGTCCCTGCTGCGATCGTCCTGACTATCGCTCTGCGACTTCCCGGCGGGACTCGGGACGCAGATGAACACGTCGCATCGACACTGGAACGTGCCCACCCGATGGCTTGATCACAAAACTAGCGACCCGATCCATGGGATCACCGACGTCAACGGAGGCGGTGCGTTAGCTTCGATGCGTGAGCAGGCGCGCGTACGACGACAGCGGCGTCGGGGGTCAGGGAGAAGCCCTCTCGTCGATCGTCAGACACCTCGAGCCAACCCTTTCGTTCCCTGAAGGGGTCCAGCCGCTCACTGGATTCGGCCACTACGCAAGCGTTCTCAGGATCGCTCCGGAGCTCGCCCTAGCGATCACCACGGATGGCGTTGGATCGAAGACCCTCATAGCTTCGGCGATGGGGCGGTACGACACGATCGGCTTCGACTGCATCGCAATGAATGTGAACGACATCATCTGTGTCGGTGCGCGGCCGGTGGCGATGGTCGACTACCTCGGCGTCAACACGCTCGACAGAACGATGACCGACGAGA
>JALZGD010000165.1:0-2078 GCA_030861205.1 Actinomycetota bacterium | reverse complement strand
CGGCCGCGGCGAAAGAGGCAAGCATCGCCATTCCCGGAGGGGAGCTCGCACAACTACCGGAAGTCATCGGGGGCATCTCTTCTCTAGTGAACCTCCAAAACGTCGAGCCGGACCGCGATGCATTCGATCTCGTCGGTGCGTGCGTCGGATTGATGCATCCATCAGAGCTGACGCTCGGCGACAAGGTCCGTCCCGGCCACGCGATCGTTGGGTTCGCGTCGTCAGGCATCCATTCGAACGGGTTGACCCTTGCACGTCGCGCGTTGCTGCATGACGCCGGCTACTCGCTGGAAGAAGCGATTCCGAATCTCAGCGGTTCCCTCGGCGACGAGCTTCTCCGGCCGACCGAGATATACGTGAATGCAGTGCGGGCCCTACGGTCTGCGAGCATAGCGGTGCACGGCATGGTTCACATCACGGGCGATGGCTTTGCGAATCTCTGCAGGCTCGATTCCGAAGTCACCTACGAGATCGATGAGCTCCCGCCCGTTCCTCCGATCTTCGAAGTGATCAAGACGGCGGGGGCCGTCGACGACGGCGAGATGTACCGCGTGTTCAACATGGGCATCGGGTTCATCGTTGTCGTCGACGACAACGACGCCGAGAAGACGATCACAGCGGCTACGTCTGCGGGTTACAAAGCGTCGCGGATCGGATCCGTCGTCGAGGGGCCGAGACAAGTCACGATTGGCCCCGCAGGGCTCGTGGGCATGCTCGACGCTGGAGAGAGCTCCTTCAGGGCCCTCTAGGAGTCAGTCGTGCCCGTTGGGGATCGGCGGCAGCGGGATGTTTTCGCCCTGACCGTCGCCACCACTGCTCGACTTTCCGGAACCGTGGTGTCCGCTGTTGTGCGAGTCCGACGACGATCCGGATCCATCGGAGGAATCTTGCGAAGGCGACTCGCTCGGGCTGGGTTCTGTCTCGTGCTTGGGACGAGCTTCCTTCTTGGCCTTCTTGACCTTGACGGCGATCTCGGAGACGACGGGCGGTGACGCCACCACGTTGGTTGCCGCAGTGATCGCTCTCTGGACCTTTGCCGCAACCGCATCGGGAAGAAGGACGAGCAGACGTTTGATGTCACTCGTCTGAACGGTTCCGGTGGTGAGCGCCTTGAACGCCGCTACCTGGTCGCCCCGCAGCGTCACGTTCACGCCGGCGATCTTCACGTTGCGGATGATCTTGCTCGGCCGCTTCGCAACGACATGTCGATCCGCGGGCCGACTCGATTGCCCGCTCGACCGCACCAGGTGCGCGTGCTGAGCTTGGGACGCGCGCTCTTTGAACATGCTCACCGCGGCCATGCTTGCAGCGGAGAATCCCAACACCGTCGACCCAATCAGCCCCACGGCAGCAAGGCCACCGATGCGCTTGCGCCATTCGAACTGTCTGCGGACGGCCCCCGCCGCTTTGACCTCGTTAACGCACTCGATGAGCGCCGCTTCTTCGTCGCGCACGTCGCGTTCGAATTCAGCCAGCAAGCGGTTGGCAGCGTCGACCTCGCCGGCGCGCATCAAAGTCGCCGAGAACGTCAGCTTGTCGTCGGCCACGGCCTTCGTGCGTTTGGTGAAACGGCGCGCCGAAACCGCGAGCTGATAGCTCGCTTCTTCGTCCTCGGGCGACGGAGCGAAAAGCTCCGAAAACGCCCGTTTCAAGTCACGAAGGTCCGAAAGCACCGACAAGGTCATGCTCGTTTGGTTCGACCCCGGTCCCCACTCCCCTGCACCCCTGAAGAATTTCCTTATCTGGGGCAATTCGGACAACGGCGAACGGTCGAAAGACGGCCCGGCGCCGCTACACTCCGGAGCCATGGCGACCACCGAGGAGCAGAGCGAGCTCGTAGACCCCAAAGACGGTCTCGCGGGGGCCGATGCCGCCCAGGAAGCGACCGCAGGGCCGATCTCCGAGAAGATCGAGGACCTCTCGAACAAGCGTGAGCAAGCGCTGGTCGCGGGCGGCCCCGACGCGATCGAGCGGCAGCACGATCGCGGGAAGCTGACGGCTCGCGAACGCATCGACAAGCTGCTCGACCGGGGGTCGTTCGTCGAGACCGACATGCTCGTCCGTCATCGCAGCCATGG
>JALZGD010000164.1 GCA_030861205.1 Actinomycetota bacterium | reverse complement strand
CTGTTGGGCTGCTCGTCTTACTTCCGCCGACGCGAGCGGTCTTGAAGGGAACTGTGGCTCGGGCGGTCGCTCGATGGGCGCGACGTCGCGGGATGGCGCGCAGGGGGCCGAGCGTCTACGCGACGACCGCGCGCGCCAGCGAGGACGTCAGCCGGTCGACAGAGGCGAAGTTCCGACCCGCCTCTCGTCCACCGCTTGATCGACATGACGAGGGCGGTTCTCGGGATACGGGATAACCGGGCCGACGTGGCCCTGCTCGGGGTACGCGCCGGAGTCGAAGTCCTGCTGCGGTCGGACGTGTGAGTTCATCCTGACGCGCAGCTCCTCGGGGTATTCCCCGACGTGGACGGGGACGTCGAGCGTCTCGGCGACGGCCTTCGCTTCGTCGACGGACGGGTACACCCATCGGGTCCAGTCACCGGCTCCGTCGACGAGGACCAGCTGGGCATCGTGGCCACCGATCCGGATGACGACAGCCTCCGTCCCGTCGCGTCGTTCTTTCACGAACTCCTGCGGCGAGCCGGGATCACGTTTATGGCCCTGCTGATCGAACGGCCACGCCTTGCGCTCGGGCTGCCGGCTCACTCAGATCACCAACCCTCCGTCGACGCACAGCACCTGTCCTGTGACGTAATCCGATTCTTTCGACGCGAGGTAAACGAATGCGGGTGCGATCTCCTCCGGCTCGCCGTACCGTCCAAGCGCGAATCGTTGCAAGCGTCGCGCTGCGGCGTCGGGGTCCTCTAGCAGAGGCTCCGTCATCGCCGTCAAGGCCGCCGGAGCGATCGCGTTCACATTGATCGACAAGGAGCCGAGCTCCTTGGCCCACGTCTTGGTAAGGCCCACGATCCCCATCTTCGCCGCTGCATAGTTCGATTGTCCGGGAGATCCTCTGAGGCCCGATGCCGATGTGACGTTCACGATCTTCCGATTACGCGAAGTGCCGGCTTCCGCTTCCGATTTGGCCAACGGTCGCCAGTGTCGGACCACTGCGCGTCCGCATGCCCAAGTTCCTTTGAGGTGTACCTGGATGACCTGATCGAACTCTTCCTCGGACATGTTGTGAAGCATCCGGTCGCGCAGGATGCCGGCGTTGTTCACCAGCACGTCGACCTCACCAAAAGCGTCCAACGTCGTCGCAAGCAACGAGTCGGCCGCGGCGACGGTTCCGATCGGCTCGCTGTGAGCAACGGCACGGGCGCCAGATTCCTCGATCTCCTTAACGACCGCTTCGGCCGCTGCACCGTCTGCGTCGTTAACGACAACTCGACCGCCTTCGTCGGCAAACGCAAGTGCGATAGCTCGGCCGATCCCGCGGCCTGCCCCCGTGACGATGCATGCTTTGTTTTCTAGTCGTCCGGCCATGTCCGCGCATATTAAGGGCCTGAGACTGGCCGAATAGGATGATGGACATGGAGGAGACGAAGAAGGTCGCTCTCACTCAACAGACGTACGACCGGCTCAAGAAGGATCTCGAAGAGCTGGAGGGTCCGGAGCGTCAGAAGATCGTCGAAGAGATCGCGACAGCGCGCGCACACGGCGACCTCAGCGAGAATGCGGAATATCACGCAGCGAAGGACCGTCAGGGTCTTGCCGAAGCGCGGATCCGTGAGATCCGGGCGATGCTCGAGAACGCCGAGATCATCGAGACGACCGACGATGACGTCGTCGCTCCCGGAAAACTCGTGACGTTGCGGGTCGGGGGGGCCGAGCCTGAGATCTACCTCTTCGGATCGCGTGAAGAGAAAGACTCGGACTACGACGTCCTCACGCCGGAATCCCCGATCGGCCAAGCGATCGCCGGCCGCACCACGGGCGACGAGGTCGCCGCCAAGGTGCCGCGTGGGGACCTTCAGATCGAGATAGTCGCCGTAGCAAACGCCTAGAGGTACTGCACTCCTCGTCGCATGACGAACCTCACATCCGTGAGGTCGCGGGCGGTTGTAGTGGGGGCGGTGGGGTCCCTAGCGAGCCCGACGATGTCCGCATCCGCGCCCTGGATCAGCGCTCCGACCGAATCGAACCCAAGCAAGCGCCGGGGCGTGACGGTTGCGGACTCGAGGATGTCGCGCGCGGTCATGCCCGCGTCCGCCATCGCAGTCACTTCGTGTTTGTCGATGCCGGGGCGCGGGCCGGCGTTGCCGAGGTCGGTGCCGTAGACGACCGTCCCGCCGGCCGCGAAGAAACGTCGAAGGCTTTCGATGCCCGCGCGCCGGTCGCGACCATGGAAGCTCGAGAGCGTCGGCACGACGGCCATCCCCGTCGTTACCATCCGGTCGATCCACTGATCGTCGATCGGCTCCGTCGTGAACAGCATGTGGGCGAGCTCGTCGACGCCCATATCCAACGCTCGTTCGAGCTGGTCGATGCCGCGTGTGTGCGACGTGACGCGTTTGCCTAGTCCGTGGGCCGTATCGACGACCGCGTGCAGCTCCGCATCGCCCAGCACCGGACCGGCTGCGGTCTCGAGCGCGATCTTCACCTGAGGCGCTCCTCGCTCTATCACTGCGACAACTGCCTCTTTCGCGTGATCAACCGACATGACGGGGTGCCCCGTCCCCTCGGGGGCCCATCCGGCACGCGTCGGATATCCACCCGGGCACGTGATGATCGGGCCGACAGCGTGGACCGTTGGGCCATGGAACGAATCTGAAAGTGACTCGCGTGCGATCGCGAATGCTTCGTCGATCGGCCACCCGAGATCTCTCACCGTCGTAACGCCGCGCTCGACAACGTCGGCTGGTCTCGCGAACGCGATGTGAACGTGAGCGTCGATGAATCCCGGTATCAATGTCACGTCGCCGGCGTCGAGAACGGCGGCGCCTGATGGCCGCGAGAGCTCGCTCGAGATCGACGCGATCTTTCCGTCGGTGATCTCTATGCCGACGGGCGCAACGCGTTCGAGGTTTTCGCCGACCAGAGCGTCGCGCGCGATAAGGACGGCTCGCCGGTTGGTCATTGCCCCTTCATATACAATGTGTCTGCAATTGCTTCCGGCGCGCGATCAGCGCACCCCAGTTGCGGGTCTTGAACAGAAACGCGCGCCGATCCCTACGAAAGAGCTGTATGCAACAGATGACTGAGCCGGCCACATTCGAAGCGCTCGATGTCTCTCCTGCCGTTGTGGCCCGGCTGAAGAAGAACGACATCTCGTCCCCCTTCCCCATCCAGGCGCGCGTGCTGCCGCCTGCGCTGGCGGGCCAGGACGTATTCGGTCAAGCCGAAACCGGGTCGGGGAAAACGCTGGCCTTTGCTATCCCGATAGTCGAGCGAGCACCCAAGCATCACGACATCCGGCCGTGGGCATTGGTGATGGTTCCGACCCGCGAGCTGGCAGCGCAGGTCGCCGAAGAGATCCGCAAGATCGGTGGAAGTTTGAGGGTGATGTCCGCGTACGGCGGCACTCCCGTAGTGAAAGACATCGCGAGGCTCGAGAAGGGTGTCGATGTCGTCGTGGCGACGCCGGGCCGGCTCGCAGATCTCTACGAGCGCGGAGCGTTGGTTCTCGATCGCGTTGCGATCCTCGTCTTGGACGAAGCCGATCGGATGCTCGACCTCGGCTTCCTCTACGACATGGACTGGCTGATCCGTCGCTTGCCCGCGAGCCGCCAGACGATGCTGTTCTCGGCCACGTTGCCTCCGACAGTGCGACAGCTGGCGCGCCGCTATACGACCGACGCGGAGCACGTAGAAGTGCTGTCTACGAGCTCGACCGTCGAGAGCTCGGAGCACCGTTTCTTCGTCGTGCACGCGTTGGACAAGTTCCAGGTGCTCTTGACGCTTCTGAATCGAGAGCCGCGCACGATCGTCTTTGTCTCGACGAAGCGCTTCGCTGCAAAGCTCGAAACCGAGCTACGCGGCGCAGGTGTAGCGGTCGCTGGGCTGCACGGCGACATGCGCCAGGGTGCTAGGACGACATCGCTTCAACGGTTCAGTAGCGGAAAGGCGAAAGTCCTCGTTGCGTCGGACGTGGCCGCTCGCGGGCTGGACGTGGAAGCGATCGCGCAAGTGATCAACTACGACCCCCCGCAGGATGCGACGACGTACCTGCACCGGTCGGGCCGAACCGCGCGTGCGGGAGCGCCCGGTCTAGTGATAACGCTTTGCACTTCGAAAGAGCGGGGCCACGTGCAGCAGATGCTCGCGCATCTCAAGCTGGACGCTACGGTTGAAGAGGTTTTCTCGACATCCGAGGTCCTGCGCGACTTGGCAAGCTGAGGAGACATGGAGCCACAAGAACTGATCTGGGAAGGCAAGATCGGCCAGACGCCGTTGCGCGTCGGCGTGCCGCATGCCGGGCGCATCATCGCCGAATGGGACACGCCCGAGGGACCTCGCTTCAAAGTGTCGGACTCTTTGGAACAGTTCCAGCGGACGGTCTTGTTCCAGTTGCTGCTGGCCGCCGGCGAGACAAACGAGTCCGCGACCGACGAAGTTCTGGCGGCGGTCAGGAAAGCGCAAGCCGATCGGCCGACGAGGGCGCCGGATCCGTCGACCCAGCGACGACGCAAGAACCCCAAAGTTAGACAACACAGACGTTCGAGAAGGCCACCGCGTCGCCGGTAGTGCTCGGCCGCAGGCGCTGGCTCATAATGTCTGCATGCCACAGCGCGGAGATCCACGCGTTCTAGCGGTGCTCGGCGCGCTCGCTCGCGGCGCGCTCGGCGAGGGATACGACCCTGACGTTCCCGAGCGCATGTTGTCGACGACCGACCATCTCGCGTCGGATGCGCAGCGTTCGCAGATCCTCGGCGTCTTGCGCGCTGCGGACTCGCGCGCAGGCGCGCTTGCGCTCACGGGTAGGTCGACTCCAGTGTCGTGGCTCGGGCGCGCAGAAGCCGAGAGGCTGCTGCAGAAGTGGTCCGGCTCGCGCTTCGCGTTCCAGCGCCAGCTGGCCGGGACGATCACTTCCCTCGCGTTGTCCGCGCTGTATGGATATCCGGGCCCGGAATGGGAGCGCATCGGATACCCCGGCCCGCTCGGGCCTCCGCCCGATGTAGCCAACCCTCTCGAGCCGTTGACCGTGGACCACGACCAGGTGATCGATTGCGACGTAGTGCTGGTCGGCTCGGGTGCAGGCGGAGGTTGTGTCGCCGATCATCTCTCGGCGCAGGGCCTCGATGTCGTGGTGCTAGAAAAGGGCGACTACTACGGTCCGCGCGACTTCACCCATCTCGAGCCCGAGGCAACCCGAAACATGTACCTCTACGGGATGACGCTCGCCACCTCGGATCTCGGCTGCCGCATCATCGCGGGATCGACGCTCGGCGGCGGCACGGTCGTCAACTACACGACCTCTTTCAGGACGCCTCCGTACGTGCTCAGGCAGTGGGCCGAGGAATCAGGCATCGACGCCTTCGTGTCGGGAGAGATCGAGTCCTATCTAGACGAGATGGCAGCACGCGTCGACGTGAACACGGATTCCAGCGCGGCCGGAAAACGGGATGCACTGATGGAAGAGGGATTGAAGAAGCTCGGGTGGCACGTCGACATGATGCCGCGCTCGGTGAAGGGCTGTACCCAGGATGAGCAGTGCGGTTACTGCGGCTTCGGATGCCGCGTCGGCGCCAAGCAATCTCGAACGTTGTTGCAAGCAGCAGCAGACAACGGTGCGCGGCTCATCGTGGATGTCGACGTGCGCCGAGTGAAGATCTCGGACGGCCGCGCTCACGGAGTCGAGGCCGTCACGACCGATGGACATCGGGTCACCGTGAATGCAAAAGCA
>JALZGD010000024.1:13279-15115 GCA_030861205.1 Actinomycetota bacterium | reverse complement strand
GAGTTCCCCAGGGTCACGATGACCGCGAGTGGCGTCGACAAGGGAGGCGTGGTGTTCTCCAAGGTGTCGGTCGTTCTCCGACGCGTGAGTTTCACGTTTCCCCGCGCACTTACCGGCGGGCACGGCACGGTGCGCGCCGCGTCGGGCTCCGGAACCGCGGAGCTCACCGGGGAAGACCTAACGAGCGCGCTGCGAGCTCACGACATCCCATCACGGTCGGATTCTCGGACGGTCAGCTGACGGTGTCGTCGAGCTCGACCGGCGTCGCACTGCGGGCACCCCTCAATCTCGACGGGAGCACGCTGCAGATAGGGCCGGTTCAGGCCGCCTCGACCACGTTAGGGCCGTTCCGTCTCGAGCTCCCGACTGCCGTTGACGGATTCAGTTATGGGTCGGCGCGCGTCGCGGATGACAAGATCGTGCTGACCCTTGGCATCCGCAACAAGCGGTTCTCGTTCTAGCGGTTCACCGGATAAGCATCTGCCGGGACAACGAGGGCCGTGGCGATTTTGTCGTGCCACGTCTGCTTTTCCTTGTCCCACAGCATCCATAGGTATCCGAGGAAGCAAACCAACGCCGACAGGTAGCGGGCAAAGAATCGCAAGATCGCACGCCCATAGCCGATCGGGCCGCCGGATGAGTAGTCGATCACGCGGATCCCGACCGCGCGCTTGCCGAGGGTCTGCCCAGAAGCTCCGCCTTCGAAGTAGGCGAAGTACGCAACCGCGATCACCAGCTCGAGGATGAACGCGAGACCGGTCGCCTGGATGTGGACCGAAGCGTTGCCGTTCGTATGCGTTGTCTTGACGAGGCTCTGCCCGAACGCAGCCGAGATCGCGAAGTTGACGATTCCGAGCAAGATGCCGTCGATGAACGCGGCGCCGAAGCGCCTCCAGAAGCCGGCGCGCGGCCCGCTCGGGCCTTTTGCGGTTTGGTACGTGGGGGCCGCGGGGGCCGTTCCGGGCGTCTGCGGCACCTGCGGTTGCGCAGCGCCGCCTGTTGCCTCCGGCGGCGGTGCTCCTTGATCGGTCATCTCGCCTCCTCGATTAGAACGGCTTGAATCTCACCAGCTCGACGAGCCATGCGCCGCCTAGAGCTACGGCCACCGCCCAGAGCGGCACCCGCCACACATATGTACGCCTTGTGGCCACCGCGAAGGCGGCAATCGCCACAGCAATCACGCCCAATGGGTTGGTCTTCAAGGCCGTCACCACGTGCCCGCGCACGGCAGCCTCGACGCTGGTCGACGCCCCGCACAGCGGGCACGGGATACCTGTCAGTGTCCTCAGAGGACACGCCGCGCCCGGATGCCCGAGGATCGGCAGCAGGACGCCTGCCGCGAGCATCCCGAACGCGGGACCGCGAAGGTAGCGCGTGTCGATCTCCACGTGACGCGTCGGCGCAGCGATCATCTTCGGAACGACGATAACTGCGCACCGGTAGCATCCGGCGGATGAAAGTACTGGTTGCAGAGAAACTCGCTCCTGCAGGTCTCGAGCGTCTTCGCGAGCACGTAGATGTCGACGTGCGGGTCGGGCTTGCCCCCGAGGAGCTACGGGCAGCGATAGCCGATTACGACGCGCTGATCGTTCGTTCGGCCACTCAGGTCGATGCAGAGCTGCTCGACGCGGCGGACGCGTTGCAGGTCGTTGGTCGAGCGGGGATCGGACTGGACAACGTCGATGTCGAAGCGGCTACGCGCCGAGGTGTTCTCGTCGTCAACGCTCCTCAGTCGAACGTGTTGTCTGCGGCCGAGCACACACTTGCCATGTTGCTTGCCCAAGCGCGAAACGTCCCGCAGGCGCACGCCGCGCTCGTCGGCGGCGAGTGGGAGCG
>JALZGD010000024.1:7116-13269 GCA_030861205.1 Actinomycetota bacterium | reverse complement strand
AAGTGGCAAGGGGTCGAGCTCCACGGCAAGACACTCGGCGTCGTTGGGTTAGGTCGCGTCGGAACGCTTGTCGCTCAACGCGCAAGCGCGTTCGGCATGCGCATCGTCGCGTTCGACCCATACGTGTCGCCGAACCGTGCGGCACAGATGGGCGTGGATCTAGTCGCTTCGGTATCGGACGTGTGCGAGCGCGCCGACTTCCTTACGATCCATCTGCCCAAGACGCCCGACACAGTGGGGATCGTAGGGGCCGCCGAGCTCGAACGAGCGAAACCCGGCATGCGCGTGGTGAACACCGCGCGCGGCGGCATCGTCGACGAGGCGGCTTTGGTCGCGGCCCTCGACGAAGGCCGCGTTTCGGGTGCAGCGGTGGACGTTTTCGAGAACGAGCCCGTTACGGAGCACGCCCTCTTTGGTCGTCCGAACGTCGTGGTCACGCCCCATCTCGGAGCATCTACGGCAGAGGCTCAAGACAAAGCGGGCCTCGCGATCGCCGAGCAGGTGCTGCTTGCGCTGCGCGGCGAGTTCGTCCCGTTCGCAGTGAACCTGGACGTCGGCACCGACATCCCGGAAGGGGTCCGTGCTTATCTCCAGCTCGCAGAGAGCCTCGGCACGCTCGCCGTAGCGCTCGCGGGGCAGGGGATCGAGTCGCTTCGGTTCAGCTATCACGGTGGCATCGGGGACCAAGACACGCGCGCTCTCACGCTTGCGGGGCTGAAGGGCGCGTTCTCTTACGTCATGCACGAACCGGTCACGTTCGTGAACGCCCCACTGCTGGCGAAAGAACGCGGCATATCGGTTCAGGAGGCGAGCTCTCCTCAGTCTCTCGATTACGTGAACCTGATCGAGGTGGGGGCCGAGGGCACGGGCGAGACGGTGTCGGTCGCCGGCGTGCTCGTCGGAAAGAAGGACACCGAGCGGCTCGTCCGCGTCTACGGCTACGACCTCGACATGGCGTTCGCTCCGGTCATGGCGTTCTTCAGGTACGAGGACCGGCCCGGCGTCGTCGGGGTCGTTGGGACTCTCCTCGGCGAGGCCGGTGTCAACATCGCCAACATGCAGGTGGGTCGACAGATCCAAGGAGGCGAAGCGTTGATGGGGCTGGCAGTCGACTCGCCGATCCCCCAAGAGATCCTCGACCGCATCACTTCGACCGCAAAACTTCGCGATGCTCGACTGATCGTTCTGGGGAGCCGAGACAGACCGCAGTAGTGTCGCAGCCTCGGCACATCTTCAAGGGGGAAGCGGATGCCCATCCAAGCCGTCGACAAGGTCTGGATGAACGGTGAGCTCGTCAAATGGGATCAGGCGAACGTTCACGTTCTGACTCACGCACTCCATTACGGAACCGGCGTGTTCGAAGGCATCCGTTGTTACGAAACTGAGCGAGGCCCCGCGATCTTTCGATTGCGCGATCACTTACGACGCATGGAGCGATCCGGAAAGATCTTCATGATGGAGATCCCGTACACCGTCGACGAGCTCGAGGCAGCGGCGGTCGCCCTCGTAAAGATCAACGATCTCAAGAGCTGTTACGTCCGACCCATCGCCTACCGCGGCTTCGGTGGAGAGATGGGCGTGAATCCTGAGGCGAACCCGATCGACGTCGCGATCGCGGTGTGGGCATGGGGGACTTACTTGGGTGAAGAGGCGCTCGCCAAAGGCGTGCGAATGACCATCTCGTCATGGCGACGGCACGACCCCAACATCATTCCGCCGCAAGCGAAGGTAACGGGCGCCTACGTCAACTCCTCGATGGCGAAGCAGGAAGCGATCCACAAGGGATTCGACGAGGCGATCATGCTGAATCCGGAGGGGTTCGTATCGGAAGCGACCGGCGAGAACATCTTCATCGTCAAGAACGGAGAGATCCTGACTCCACCTCTGATCGCGGGGCCTCTTCCCGGGATAACGCGCGACACGGTCCTGAAGATCGCTGCCGATCTCGGAATGCCGATATTCGAGCGCGCTATCTCGCGCGCCGACCTCTACACGGCTGAAGAAGTGTTCTGCAGTGGGACCGCCGCAGAAGTGACACCGGTGCGCGAGATCGACGGCCGAGTGATCGGCGATCCCGGTCCGATCACACAAACGTTGCAGCAGAAGTACTTTGCCATCGTGAAGGGCGAAGACGAGAAGTACCACGACTGGCTCCACTTCGTCGAGTAGCGCGTCGAAATATCGATCCTTGGATGTAAGAACCCGTATCGCGCCCGCCCCGAGTGGGTCGATCCACGTTGGTAACGCGCGCACCGCTCTGTACAACTGGTTGTTCGCGCGTCACCACGGCGGCACGTTCGTGTTGCGTGTCGAGGACACAGACAGGAAGCGCGCGACCGACGAAGCGTACGAAGCGGTAATCGAAGACATGAAGTGGTTGGGCCTTCTCTGGGACGAAGGCCCCGAAGTGGGAGGTGAGTTCGGGCCATACCGTCAGAGCGAAAGAGCCGATCGGTACGCAGCTGCAGCGGCGCAGCTCCGTGACGGAGGACACGCGTACCGCTGCTACTGCACGCCCGAGGAGCTCGCCGAACGCCGGCGCGCCGCTCTTGCTGCGTCGAAGCCACCCGGTTACGACCGCAAATGCCGCTACCTGAGCGACGAGGAACGCGCCGCTTACGAAGCCGAGGGACGGTCGTGGGCGTTGCGGTTCGCCGTGCCCGACGATCGGACGGTGGCGTTCGAAGACGTGGTCCGCGGCCGTATCGAGACGAAAACGGAGCAGATCCAGGACTTCATCCTCCTGCGGTCCGACGGATCTCCCACGTACATCCTTGCCGCGGCGCTGGACGATGCCCTCATGGGCATCACGCATGTGATCCGTGGTGAGGACCTGATCTCGGCGACCCCCCGACAGATCCTGATCCGCGAAGCCCTAGCGATCCCGGATGTGCCCGTGTTCGCGCACCTCCCGCTCCTCGTCGACGAACGAGGGCGCCCTTTGTCCAAGCGGTGGGGTGACGTCGCGGTGTCGGCTTACCGCGACCAGGGAATCCTGCCGCAGGCGATGGTCAATTACCTCGCGTTGCTTGGTTGGAGCTACGACGATCGAACGAACATCTTCTCTGTCGATGAATTGGTCGAGTATTTCTCGCTCGAGCGAGTCGGGAAGAACCCGGCGGCTTTCGATGTCACGAAGCTCGAGTGGGTGAACCAGCACTACATCAAGCAGATGAGCGCAGCAGACCTTGCGGCGGAGCTCGAGAGGATCTGTGCGAAAGAGGGCATCGACATCGGCCCGAACGGACGTGACGTGCTGGAGCAGGTCGCGCCGTTGCTCGCAGAAAGGATGAAGCGCCTTACGGAGGCTCCGTCGATGATCCGCTTCCTGTTCGGGACGGTCGAGCCCGACGCGAAAGCCGCGAAGGCGATCGCCGGCAACGCTGACTACCTGATGTCCGTTCGTGACGTGTTGGGAGCATTGAGCGACTGGACGCTGGAGGCGATCGAAGGGGCACTTCGTGGCCTTGCCGAAGAGCGCGCACTGAAGCCGAAACAAGCTTTTCAGCCCGTGCGAGCGGCGGTGACCGGAACCCTCGTGTCGCCTCCGCTGTTCGAGTCGTTACAGATACTGGGCCGCGACGCAACGCTCGAGCGGATCGAGAAGGCTGCCGCCGCCGCGTGAGCCTCGGGAGCAGGTTCGCAACGCGCTAGCATCGAGCGCCATCTTTGCGCCATTGGGGTATGGGGTAATTGGCAGCCCGGCGGATTCTGGTTCCGTTAGTCCTGGTTCGAGTCCAGGTACCCCAGCGAGACTTCGAGTGTCACCGATCGGTGCGGTAACCTCTCTCGATCTCCATGGCCCGGTAGTCTAGTTGGCCCAGGACGCCGCCCTCTCAAGGCGGAGATCACGGGTTCGAATCCCGTCCGGGCTACGAAAGTTAAAGGAGCGATCAGATGAACCCGACCGACGTCGTCGAGCGCGAGTATCTGAATGAAGACGTGCCGGATTTCCGCGCCGGCGACACCGTTCGGGTCCACGTCCGCGTCGTCGAGGGCGAGCGAGAGCGCATCCAGGTGTTCGAAGGGATCGTCATCCGGCGCCGCGGTAGCGGATTGTCGAAGACGTTCACCGTCCGGAAGGTCTCGTTCGGAGTCGGCGTCGAGCGGACGTTTCCCGTTCACTCGCCGATGATCTCGAAGATCGAGGTTGCGGCGCATGGTGATGTTCGTCGCGCCAAGCTCTACTACCTTCGTTCGCGTATCGGCAAGAAGGCAAAGGTCAAGGAGCGCCGTCAGGTCTGACTGTTTCCCTTCGAAAAAGTTATGACCGAGGCCGAGCCGCGCGGGCCTTCCGCGGCCGAGAACACCGAGCCGTCTGGGCCGGGCGGAACCGAAGAACCCCGGCGTCGCCCGGTTTGGCGAGAGATTCCCGTTCTAATCGTCATCGCGTTCCTCGTCGCGATCCTCATCAAGACGTTCGTGTTGCAAGCGTTCTTTATTCCGTCGGGCTCGATGATCCCGACGCTCGAGATCGGTGACCGCGTCCTAGTGGAAAAGGTGAGTTATCAGTTCACCTCTCCCCATCGAGGGAACGTAGTGGTCTTCGAAAAGAACCTTTCGGGAGCGGCCCCTTCAGCAGACCAACCGTTCTGGACCGACATCTCAAACGCGGTCAAGGACCTGTTCGGATTCCCGACCGGCAATAACGAGGACTTGATCAAGCGAGTGATAGCCGTCGGCGGCGACACGGTCGAGGGCAAGGACGGTCGCGTCTTCGTGAACGGAAAGCCGATCTCGGAGCCATACCTCCCCGACGGCACTACTACTTCCCCCTTCGGTCCGGTACAGGTGCCGTCCGGCCGTCTATGGGTCATGGGTGACAACAGGGGGAACTCGGACGACTCGCGAAACTTCGGCACGATCCCCGAGAGCTCGGTCGTCGGTCACGCGTTCGTTCTGGTGTGGCCCCCGTCCGACTTCGGAACTTTGTAACTTCCCGATCGAAATGCGCGCTATCGGGCTGGCTCCTTTACCCTGACTGCATGCCGCAAGTCCATGAGGTTGCGAGAGAGCTGGGCATAACGTCGACCGAGGCCGTCAGTCATCTCAACGCGCTCGGCGTATCGAACAAGACATCCTCGTCGCCGATCGACGAGGACACTGCTGATCGACTGCGAACTCACGTCAAGAACGGTTCCGGGAGGTTCGCGGCTGTGGGTGCGCCGCCTCCGCCTCCTCCGCCCAACACAGCAGACGCGGCGGCGACGCAGGCGCTTCCCCAGACGCAGCAGGCCGAGACCGCTGCGAGCGCAACCATCGAGCCGGCCGACGCATCCGAGACCGGATCGAAGAAGACCCGGAAGAAGCCAAAGAAGCGGAGATCGCTACTTCGGCAGCTCACCGAACTGCCGGTGTTGATAGTTCTAGCTTTCTTGATAGCGATCGTGATCAAGACCTTCTTGGTGCAGGCGATCTACATCCCGTCCGGCTCGATGATCCCGACACTACGGATAGGCGATCGAGTTCTGGTCGAGAAAATCAGCTACCGCCTCCACGATCCTCGCCACGACGACGTCGTCGTCTTCGCCAAGTCGGTGGTTGGCCAACAACCCCCGGACGTGCCCTGGTACGACGACGCGCGCAATTTCTTCCGTGAGCTCCTGGGTCTGCCCACCGGTACCGAAGAGGACTACATCAAGAGAGTCATCGGGGTGGGCGGTGACACGATCAAGTATTCGGGAACCCCCCGGGTCCTGACCATCAACGGCGAGAAGCAGAAAGAGCCGTTCATCAATCACGGCGTGGACAACTCGAGCCCCACGATCACGTCGGACGACTGCAAACGGCTCAAGATGAAGGTGTCGGGCGACGGCTGCTTGGTGCCGGCCGGTGATGTCTTCGTGATGGGCGACAACCGTGGGAACTCAGAGGACTCTCGCATCTTCGGTCCGATCTCGACGGACAAGATCGTCGGCCGCGCGTTCGTCATCATCTGGCCTCCGTCCGACTTCGGCGGCATCTAGTGCGGCGTGGGACCGAACGCTAGGAAGGTGGCGGTGGAAGCAACCGGGCTGCTCGAATCCCGCCTCCTGGATGCCGGTTTCGAGCACGTTGCGGGAGCCGACGAGGTCGGTCGCGGCGCTCTCGCCGGCCCGCTGTTCGCGGCGGCGGTCATCCTTCCTCCCGGGGTGGCGATCGAGGGGCTGCGCG
>JALZGD010000024.1:6126-7106 GCA_030861205.1 Actinomycetota bacterium | reverse complement strand
GCCGAGAAGATCCGCGAGGTCGCCATCTCGGTAAGCGTCGTGCGGGTCCGACCGCAAACGATCGATGCCGAGGGCTTGCAACGTTGCAATCTCTTCGCCTTGCGCAAAGCGATCCGTCGGCTTGATCACGCTCCCGATTACGTCTTGCTGGATGCATTCCGGATGAAGCGGTTGAGGTGGCCGGGCCTTGCCGTCAAGAAAGCAGACGTCATCTCCACCAGCGTCGCCGCGGCGTCGATCGTGGCGAAGGTGGCGCGCGACCGCTCGATGCGCCGGTACCACCGGCAGGCGCTGAAAGCGCGGGGGCCGTGTGACATCCATCGCAGGTCGTTCTTCGGCGTGCTCGGTTTCCCGGATGAGGATGGTGTTCTTCAGCCGCACGGAGCGCGAGACTTAACCGGCGAGATCGCACCGGAGATCGAGCCGATGGAGGAGAGCGGATGAGCGTCGAGGACCTCGAGAAGTACGAGGCCGAGATGGAGCTCCAGCTGTACAAGGAGTATCGGGACGTTCTCCCGATGTTCAAGTTCGTCGTCGAGACCGAACGCCGCTTCTATCTCGCCAACGAGGTGAACGTCGACACGCGCCACCTCGGCTCGAAAGTGTGGTTCGAGGTCGAGTTGAACGATGCGTGGGTCTGGGACATGCACCGACCCGCACGGTTTGTCTCACACGTGAAGGTCGTCACGTTCAAGGATCTGAACGTCGAGGAGCTCGCGCAACTTGCCGAGCGAGACATGCTTCCCGAGCCGCCCGGGCTCGACCGGTAGCCCTTTTCGTCACACCCCCTTCGTAACTTGCGTGCATGGCACGCGATCTGGCGCGTCCGGCGCTGGGGCGATCCGGCGAGAACGCCGCGGCCCGCTTCTACGAAGACGCCGGCTACGACATCCTCGATCGCAACTACCGCGCGGGGCGTGGTGAGATCGACCTGGTCGTGAGACGCGGGCGCGTTGTGGCATTCGTCGAGGTGAAGACGC
>JALZGD010000024.1:4283-6116 GCA_030861205.1 Actinomycetota bacterium | reverse complement strand
CGCCGGGGCGATGCTTTCGGCGCTCCATTCGAGGCCGTCGGATGGGACAAACAACGACGCTTGCGCAAGCTCGCGGCCCAGTGGCTCATCGAGCGCAAGCCGGGACAGGTCGACGTCCGCTTCGATGTCGTCTCCGCTATCGTTCGGGCAGGAAGGATGCAGCTCGAATGCATCGAGAACGCCTTCTGACAAACGGAGGTCGAGGTGACGGAGTTTCAATCGCTCCTCTACGAGACCGAGGGGCACGTTGCGACCATCACGCTGAATCGACCGGAGAAGCTGAACGCGATGTCGTGGACGATGTTCACCGAGATCAAGGATGCGTTCGACGAAGCGGCGCTCGACCCGGGCGTTCGCTGCATCGTCCTCACCGGCGCAGGGCGCGCGTTCTGCTCCGGTGCGGATCTAACCGATGCCGAGAACCTGGTGACATCTCCATTCGAGCTCAAGGACCGGATGCGAAAGATCCACCAGATCGTTCTGTCGCTTGTGCTGTGCCCGAAGCCCACGATCGCTCGCGTGTCTGGCGTGGCGGCGGGTGCAGGTTGCAACCTTGCCCTGGCATGCGACTTCGTCGTTTGCTCACGTGACGCCAGCTTCGCCGAGCTCTTCGTCAAACGAGGTCTCGTAGTCGACTTCGGCGGCACTTGGGCTCTGACGCGAGCGCTCGGCCTCCACAAGGCTAAGGAGATGGCGCTTCTCGGATCGACGATGTCCGCCGAGGACGCACATCGTTTCGGCCTTGCGACGCGGTTGTGCGCACCCGACGAGCTCGACCAGGTGACGAAGGACCTCGCGGCCGAGCTCGTTGCTCTGCCCCCGCGGACCGTCACGATGATCAAAGAGAACCTCAACCGCGGACTCGAGCGAACCCTCGAAGAGAACCTCGATGCCGAGACCGCCGCTCAAGCGCTTGCGTTCGCTTCCGAAGACACACGCGAGGCCGTTTTGGCGTGGGTGGAAAAAAGGGAGCCGCGGTTCACCGGACGGTAGTTGTCACACCGCACCCCTAGCCTTTCCCTCAGCCGCGTTTCCCGGCGCCGGATAGGAGTTCTCGGTGCTGGCTCGAACAGAATCTGTTGCACTCATCGGTATCGAAGCGCGCCCGATCGAGGTCGAGGTCAATGTTGGGACGGGCGTGCCGGCATTTCGTGTCGTCGGCCTGCCGACGAAGTCGATCCAAGAGGCCGAGCAGCGAACTCGTTCGGCCCTCGAAACTTCATCGGAGCGGTGGCCGCCACATCGCATCGTTGCGAACCTCGCTCCTGCGTCCGTTCGTAAGGAAGGAACCCATTTCGATCTGCCGATCGCCCTTGGCGTGCTCATCGGTGACGGGCGCATCGAGCAGGAAGCTGTCGACGACTGGATCGTCGTCGGTGAGCTTGGGCTAAACGGCTCTGTCCGACCGGTGCCCGGCGTTCTCTCTGCGGCGTTGTGCTGCCGGCGACTTGGTCGCAGGGGGATCGTTTGTCCGTTGAAGAGCGCGCCGGAAGCGGCTCTCGTGTCGGACATCGAGGTCGTCGGTGTAGAGACGATTCAACAGTGCATCGACTTCTTCAGGAAGCGGTGGGAGCCACCGATCGTGCAGCCGGCGCGGCCCGACCCGCACTTGTCGAAAGAGGACATGTCCGAGGTCAAGGGGCAAGCCGTGGCCAAGCGGGGCGCGACGATCGCTGCGGCCGGAGGCCACAACTTGCTCTTCTGTGGTCCTCCAGGCGCCGGCAAGACGATGCTGGCGCGTCGCGTCAACACGATCCTCCCCGAGATGACGTTCGACGAGGCTCTCGAGGTGACGAGTGTCCACTCCATTGCCGGATTGCTGTTGGAGGACGC
>JALZGD010000024.1:0-4273 GCA_030861205.1 Actinomycetota bacterium | reverse complement strand
GACGCGGCCCTCGTTTCCGATAGACCTTTTCGTAGTCCGCATCACTCGATCACTACCGCCGGATTGGTTGGCGGAGGCACAGGGTTGCCCCGTCCCGGCGAAGCTTGCCTGGCGCATGCAAGTATTGCAATATGTTCCTAGAAAGCGTACTGTCGCTGGATGGCCAAGGCCGCGGCGATCTATTGCCGCATCAGCGACGACCGTGAGGGTCGGCGAGCAGGCGTCAGACGCCAGCAGGAGGACTGTGAGGCTCTAGCGAAGCGGAAGCGCTGGAAGACCGCCGGCGTCTACGTCGACAACGATGTGAGCGCCTGGAGCGGCAAGGCGAGACCCCAATACCGCCGGATGCTGGACGACATCAAGGCCGGGCTCATTGACGGAGTCGTCGTGTGGCACCAGGACCGCCTCGTGCGTCATCCCAAAGAGCTCGAGGAGTTCTTCGAGATATGCGATGCCGCGGGGGTCCGCGAGATGGCCACCGTTACCGGCGACATCGACCTCGGAACCGACGACGGACGGTTCCACGCCCGCATCCTCGGGGCGGTCGCGCGCAAGGAGTCCGATGACAAGAGCCGCCGCATTCGCCGCAAGATGGAGGAGCTCGCCAAGGAGGGACGCAGCAAGGGCGGCGGCACCAGGCCCTTTGGCTTCAACGAGGATCGCGTGACCATCAAGAAATCGGAGGCGAAGCTCATCAAACAAGCGGCGATCCGAGTCCTCGCGGGCGAAACTTTGCGGGGCGTGTGCCGCGACTGGATGGCAAAAGGCATTCCCACGGTGTCGGGCGCGACAGTCTGGAACCCGGCGGTAGTTAAGCGGATCCTTACCGCTCCGCGCACGGCTGGCCTCCGAGAGCACGGGGGTGTCATCGTCGCCGAAGCTGAGTGGAACCCGATCCTCACGAAGGAGCAACATGAGCGCCTGAATCTTGTTCTTGGGGACCCACGTCGTCGCAAGAACGCCGGAGGTAACGCTCGCAAATATCTTCTTACGGGTTACATCTACTGCCCTCTGTGTGACGCGAAATTGATCGCGCGTCCAAAACAAGACGGGCGCCGTTGCTACTGCTGCGCGACGGGACCTGGATTCAAAGGTTGCGGCAAGATCCGCTCACTGTCCGAACCGGTCGAGGAGTTGGTTGCGGAGGCGATCTTCACCGCGCTGGATTTCACGAGCATCGACCGAGTCCTAAGGCGCGAGGACGGTTCCATCTCTAAGGAACGCCGGCTCCTTGACTCCATCCGTTCAGAAGAGCAGTCGCTCGATCAGTTAGCGCGCGACTTCTACGCGGAGAGGCTCCTTTCACGAAGTGAGTTTCTGGCCGCTAAACAGGCGATAGAAGCAAAGATCGAAGATTGCCGTTCCCAGCTCTCGAAGGTCGAAAGTGGGCGAGTGTTCATGGATTTCCCTCGATCGGAGCGCGCCCTCAGGGCCGCATGGGATGAACGCGGTCTCGACTGGCGGCGCGCTTTGGTCGACGCCACTCTTGAGAAGGTCGTCCTCCACCCGGCAGTAAAGGGTCGTAATTTCTTCGACCCAAAACGCGTGCAGCTGATCTTCAAGGTCTGACAAGCCCATCCGGCCTCTGCCTTACTCGTCGTCTAGTTGGAGCAATGCGACGATGCGACCAATCACTGCAGGATCGGCGATCTTGGGTGGAAGTCCTTGCTCGGAACGCGCCCGGCTCACCAAGTCGCGAGCTGCGTCCGTAAGGTGCGATCCAGCCGGGCCCGAGGTCACAGCGAGCTTCTCGTGTGGTCCTTGCACCTGGGGGTTCGGGACATTTCGCTTCGCCGTAGCCATCAAGCCACCTCCTGGGTCCAGTTGCCGGTCGGCGAGGACCGCGAGCGGGGCTAGGCCCGGCCCGCAAGGGGAGCGGCAGCTCTCTCATTTAGAGACGCGGAGTCCGGAGCGCAGGGAGGACCGGAGCGCCCTTGCGGGATGGGCCGGCTCTGCTAGGTGAATGAGGCCGGCGGCTGGTGGAGGTGGCTGTGAGGTGATGCGTCACGGACCCACGGGTCCACAGGTGTCGGACAATGAGTCGGTGAGGTTCAGGCCGATGCTCGCGTTTTTCCGTCCACTGAGGCCCCACCGCGACAAGTACGCCTTCGAAGTGAAGTGCGACGGATTTCGTGCTTGATCGCGCCCTCGCCTCGCGGAGAAGTGGGCGAAGTTGGGCACGGACTACGGTCGGACGCTTGCCCGCAAGTAACGGCTCCAGCGGATCAAGCAGCACTACAACCCATCGGTGCGTCTATTCCCACATGAAGTCGATGACCGCTCTAACGGTCGCTGTGACGACCCTGATCCTGACTTTTCCCGGCACGGCCACGGCGCGGCCCACCATCACGTACTCGACGTATGTCGGGGATCGAGCTCTCGCGCTTGCGGGCGACGTCGCGACATACGGGGGCAACACGTACATCACAGGGACCATCGATACGGCGGGCGACTTTGACCCCAAAGGCGGCTTCCAGCAGGCCCCTGGGGGTGGGTACGACGCGTTCGTTGCGGGATACGGCCCCAAGGGCCAGCTCCTCTTCGCGAGCTATCTCGGGGGCATTCAAGGGGACGACGGCGAAGGGATAGCGACAGACGCAGCGGGAAACATCTACGTGACCGGCGGCACTCAGTCGCCCGACTTCCCGACAGAGGATCCCGAGCAGCCAATCATCAAGGGCGGCCAAGACGCTTTCGTTGCGAAGATCTCCGCGGACGGCTCGCAGCTCCTGTATTCGACGTTCCTTGGCGGCAGCGACGGCGACAGCGGTCAGGCGATCGCGGTTGACGGAACCGGTGCGATGTACGTCACCGGAGATACGTTCTCGCTGGACTTCCCCACCCGGAACGCGCCGCAAAAAAGCTTTGCCGGGGAAGGTGATGACGGTGGGGATGGCTTCGTTACGAAACTCTCCTCTGATGGCAGCACCATTGATTACTCGACCTACCTTGGTGGGGGGTTCACCGACACGCCAGGGGGCATCACCGTCGATAAGACTGGAAGCGCGTACGTCGCCGGCTACACCTCTTCGAGCAATTTCCCGGTGACGGGCAACGGCCCCCACGACTCCGGCCACAGCGACGGTTTTGCGACGAAGCTCGCGCCAGACGGATCGGTGTTCGTTTACTCGGGATTGATCGGAGGTCCCCACCACGACTCAGCCACCGGCATCGCCGTCGACGACGCGGGACATGCCTATCTTTCAGGCTATGCACAAGGAGGCTTCCCTGTTAAGGGTGGTTACCAGATGAAGTACGCCCGTGGCGAGGACGCTTTTGCAGTCAAGCTCACGACTACAGGCGCGATCGCGCGCTCCACCTACCTGGGCGGAGCCGATGCCGACGAAGGCACCGATGTCGCTCTCGATGAGCGCGGCCGCGTCTATCTCGTTGGATGGACGAACTCCAAGGACTTTCCGCTCGTCCGCGCTGTCGACAAACGGATGATAGGTGCCGACTCGTTCGTCACGGTGCTCAGCCCGCACTTCTCCACGCTTAGCTACTCGACGTTCTTCGGTGGCTCGAAGTCCGAGGGCGAAACGAAAGTAGCGGTCGACGGTGACAATACCTACGTCATAGGACAAACGAGATCTAAGGATCTAGCAACGGTTCGTGCGAACCAATCACGGCTGCACGAAATCGCTCAGTGTTACGCGATGAAGATCACCCGCTCGTGATACGGCTGCCGTTACTTCAAGCACACCGCAGTCCTAGTAGATCCTCACTGGCTACGTGCAGCTCGATGTGGACGCTGACGCTCGGGTCGCCCAGGTAATTGTCGACCAACACAAAAGCGCTCCCCTTGCTGAGGGTGCCACTCTCGTCCGTGCTCTCATTGTTCGACTAGCCAATGTTCCTGCACGTTTTGTCGTAGAAGTAGATGTCGAGGTCGTAACCCGGCCGTCCTGGACCGTTCCAATCGCATCTGCCGCGGCAGAGGTCTTCTGAAAACTTTCAGTCCGCCGGTCGGGCGAGGACCTGCGAGCGGGGCAAAGGACCAGCCAGCAAGGGGGGCGAGAGCTCTCTTGTTAGAGACGTGAGTACCGGAGCGCAGCGAGGAACGGAGCGCCCTTGCGTGGTGGACCGGCTCTGCTATGTGAAAAGAGGCCGGCGGCTGGTAAGAGGGGGCGGCAAGGCGAAGCGCTACGGACCTGTGCGGGGGCAACAGGTGTCGGAGAATGAGTCCGTTAGATTCAAACCGATGCTCGTGTCTTCCGGCCCATTGAAGCCTGACAGCGACAAGTACGCGTTCGAAGTGAAGTGGGACGTTCCG
>JALZGD010000163.1:5471-5769 GCA_030861205.1 Actinomycetota bacterium | reverse complement strand
CACACTCCTGCGCGCGATAGCAGGCCTTGTGAAACCGACGAGCGGCAGCGTCACGATCGACGGAGCGACTCTGTCGTCGGGAGACGAGACGCTTAGGGGCTCGATCGGCTACGCGGGACACACCTCAGGTCTCTACTCGGAACTGACGGTGCACGAGAACCTCGAGCTCTTTGCGCGGCTACACGGTTCCGACACCCGCACATGTGCCGCCCTGATCGAAGCGTTGGGATTGAGCGGATACGCGTCGAAGCGCGCTCGCGAATTGTCGGCCGGTTACAAGAGGCGAGCGGCGGTCGCG
>JALZGD010000163.1:4266-5461 GCA_030861205.1 Actinomycetota bacterium | reverse complement strand
GACGAACCGTTCGCCAATCTCGATGACGAAGCTGCAGAACTCGTGATGAATGCGGTCTGGGAATGGCGCGGCCCCCAGAAAGCCTGCATCCTTGCGACCCATGGCGCGAAGCGAGTCAAGGCGTACGCGGATGCTTCGATCATCCTGAAACGCGCGAACGTCGTGAGCTATCGCGTGCGAACGGGAGCGATGAGCTCGGAGCCGGTTGCGCGATGAGCGCCGCACCTGTTGCATCTGCCGGGTTCATTGGCAAGACGTGGGCGCTCGTGCAGAAGGACGTCAGGATCGAACTGCGAGGGCGCGACACGCTCCCACCCATGGTCGCGTTCGGAGTTGCCGTGGGTCTTCTGTTGGCATTCGCGCTGCCCGGAGACCCTCACCTGTCCCGGTCGATCGGCTCGTCCGGAGCGCGGCTTGCAGACGTCGTCGCCGGATTCTTCTGGGTGACCGTTTTGTTTGCAGGTTTGATCGGATTCGCCCGCACGTTCGACATCGAAACGGAAGATGGCGCTCTCGACGCGTTGCTGCTCGTCCCAATCGATCGTTCGGGCTTGTATATGGCGAAGGCATTGTCGAACCTCGCGATAGTCATCGCCACAGAGGTCGTGTTGCTCCCGGTATTCGCGTTCGTGTTCGGCCTCGATCTCGGGATCCGATGGCTAGACATCGTCGGCATCGTTGCACTTGTCGATGTGGGCTTTGCCGCGGTCGGAACGTTGTTTGCTTCGATTGCAGCTCACACGCGAAGCCGCGAGCTCTTGCTGCCGTTGCTCGCTCTCCCGGTCCTGGTGCCGATCTTCATCGCGGCCGTCGAGCTGTCATCCCGGACGTTTCTCGGAGGTGGTCTAGCAGCGGTCAAAGGGAGTGGCTGGTTCGTCATCCTCGTCGCTTACGACATCGTGTTCGCCGTTGCCTCCGCGCTGATCTTCGAATTCGTTGTCGAATGATGCTCAAGAAGGTCTCGGTTGTGCTCCTGGTCGTAACGACCTTGGGGGGGGCCGCGTGCGGGGGCCGGGTACAGGAGCTCGGCCCGCACGAGGCAGCGGCACAACCCGTTGCGCTCGCTCGACCCGTCGACGCGACACCGGTGTTTGCCGTCAAACTCGATAACAGGCTCGACGAAACGATCCCGCGCGTCTCGGCAATACCTGGCGTCGCGGCGGTAACTACCGTTCGTGTCGGCAAGATCGTCGTG
>JALZGD010000163.1:0-4256 GCA_030861205.1 Actinomycetota bacterium | reverse complement strand
CTCCGCTCGGCCGGGTTCCGCTGCGCGTTGGCGTCGTAGATCCACTCGGGTTCCGTCCCCTGGCGCTGACACCGGCGCGCGACGCGTCCTATGTATGGACCGCCCTTCTCGGCGGCGAAGCCGTCGTGAGCTACGACGCCGCTCACCTGTTGAAGATCAGCGACAGTGAACCAATACGCTTTGGCAAGATGGATCCGGTCGCGGTCGGCGCCTTCGCCGACACCGGCGTACCGAACGTCGCCGACGTGTTGATATCGCGACAGACCGCCGCGAGCGGATCATTCCAAGGGCGCACACGCATCCTCGAGATCGGCGCGCGCCCCGGCGCGCCGGTGGACCGGATAGGTCGCGCATTGCGCAGGCTGATTCCCGGCGTGGAGCTTCATCGTCTGGTTGCGAAGCCGCCGGCGATCCTTCAACCGAGCGACCCTCAACCCGTCGGAGTCGCGCAAGGTTCGATCATCGGAACGATGCACTACTTGATCCAAAAGAACGGGTTCATCAAGCCCGATCCCGCGTGGGTCAACGCCTACATCGTCGAGGCCTCCGTCCCGATCCTAGGAACCGTGACGTGCAACCGGCTCATGGTCCCTCAGCTCGCGGCTGCATTGAGCGAGATCGCGCGTGACGGACTGACGAGCGCAGTAGATCCGCAGGACTACGGAGGGTGTTATGTCCCTCGCTTCGTAGATCGGAACCCGGCCTTGCCGTTGTCGATGCACGCGTTTGGGTTGGCGATCGACCTGAACGTCTCGGAAAATCAGCTCGGCACGGAAGGCCACATGGATCCACGCGTCGTCCAGATCTTCGAGAAGTGGGGGTTCCGATGGGGAGGAACGTTCTCAACGCGTCCCGATCCAATGCATTTCGAGCTCGCTCGGCTCGTATCGCCGTAGCGCTCGGCAGGCAGATCCAGAGCAGCACCTAGAGTGACGAAGATGTACAGCTTCCGCCGAGCACTCACCGTGCTTCTGGCGCTCGGGCTTTGCTTCACAGGCCCGCTCGCGGCGGGGCGACCTCTTACCGCCGCAACGGGTTCGCCGACGCACGACGCCGTCGCACCCGATCCGGACGTTTGCACGCGCCCCGAGCCCTCTTGCGTCGATCCGGCGCTATCGGCGTCAATCGGGGTTGCGTTCCACACATGGGCATACGACTCGCGAGCGGACATGACGAAGGCTGTCGACATGATGGCGGGCGCAGGCATCCGCTGGATACGGATCGACATGCCGTGGGGCGAGATGTTCCCGTCGCGCGATCAAGTCAACGCGGAATTCGCAGACGACATCAACTACGCAACCACGCGCGCTACTCAAGACGGTATGCGCGTCCTCGCGGTCCTACTCGACACGCCAACGTGGGCAGAGCGCGGCAGCACCGGTGCGAGCCCGCCCAGAGACGCAGGTGATTTCGGCACCTACGCAGGGTGGGTCGCCGCAAACTTCGGACCCAACGTCGACGCGTACGAGATCTGGAACGAGCGCGAACAGCAGCGGATTCTTCACCGGTAGCGTCGAGGATTATGCAGACCTCCTGCGGGCCGCGTACGGTCACATCAAACAACAGGACCCATTCGGGAACACCGTCGTTTTGGGTGGCCTCATGTACAGCGATCCCGAGTGGCTAGCGCAGCTGTACCAGACATCCGACACGGCGTCGCTTTATTTCGATGTCGTCGCCGTGCATCCATACCCGTCCCCGTCGGACATGGCTCCCGAATGTCCACCAACGACGAAATGGAGAGTCACGGCGATCGAGCGGGTCAGAGACACGATGGTCCGGAACAACGATGCGCCTACTCCCATCTGGATCACCGAGCTCGGGTGGTCGTCTCACGACAACTTGCCGGGGACACCGAATTGGCAACTCGGGGTGTCGCAGCAAGAGCAAGCCGACTTCGCGGTCCGCGCTCTCGACTTGATCGCGACGCGTTTTCCTTACGTCAAAAAAACGTTTTGGTACGAGGCGAGCGACACCGCGATCGAGCATTCGGACGCGTACACATATCTCCACGAGAACAATTTCGGGCTGTTGCGCCGGGATCAGACTCCGAAACCGGCATACACCGCGCTACGCGACTACCTGGCAGATGGATCGGTCCCGCGGCCCGCATCGGGCTACTGCGATTAGGTAGGTGCGAGGGCGAAGAGCGCTTTCTCGATCGCGTGCTTGTCCATCGAGATATTCAGGAGAGCGACGATCGGCGTGTCAAGACCCGCGTCGCGCAAGGCCGACAGGCGTTCTTTGCACCGCTCTGCCGACCCAGAGATCGCGAGTGCGTCGACCAGACGATCCGACAGCGCAGCTACGGCTGCCTTTCGGTCCCCGGAACCCCAAGCGGTCCGCGCCGCTTCGGCTTCCTCGCCAAACCCTTGCTCGGCGATGAACCGGCTGTAGCCCGGAACCGCTAGATAGGGGGCGAACAGCCAGCGGCACGCGTCGCGCACTTGGTCGGGATCCTGATCGACAAAGCAGAAGATGCGTTGGATCAGTTCGAGCTCCGGCGCGGCTTCGCGTGTGAGCCGAACCCCTTCTTCGGTAGCTAGGAAAAGGGCGATCCCCTGGGCTTCCTCGACGGCAAGCCGCCGCATCTGCGGACCGAGGGCCGCGATGTAGATCGGCACGGCGCTCGCGGGCGCGGCCTCGAGACGAAAACCGTGGACGCGAACCGTCTTTCCGTCGATCGACACCTTGCCGCCGCTCAGAGCCGATCGAACGGCCTGGACGGTTTCTCGCATTCGCGTGACAGGCCGCTCGAAGGCGCCGCCCATCCATTGGTCGACGATCACAGCCGATGACGCTCCGAGCCCGAGGCAGAAGCGGCCGTCGCTCGCCGACTGAGCGGTTGCGGCCCCCATCGCGATCAGAGCCGGGGGGCGTGTGTAGACGGGGATGATCGCCGAACCGATGCGCAACGCCTCGGTAGCGACCCCAACGGCGCTGGCGATCGCGAAGCCGTCCGCCCCGTTCACCTCGGCGGACCAAGCGTCGGTGTAGCCACGCTGCTCGGCTTCGCGAGCGAGCGCGCACGTCTCTCGGACTGTGAACGGCGTTATCGGGATCGTGAAGCCCATCCGCGCTGCCATCACCGAGCGAGCCTAGTGGCCTCGGCCCGCGCCCATTAGGCACACCGCTTAGTAGGCTGGCCGCGCATGTCAGATGCCGCCGTCGCTACCCGTCCGGATCGCCGGCTGACGCTCCTCGCAATCTCCGCGTGGACTGCGATCGCGATCGCTTTGATCCTCATCTTCTTCGTTGCTCGCGAGGCGAATGCGGCAGCAGGAGGCCAGCTTCAGCGCATCTTCTACGTCCACGTTCCGTCGGCGTTGGTCGGTTATCTCGGCTTTTCGATCGCGTTCATCGCTTCGATCGCGTACTTGAGGACCAGCGAGCGTCGCTGGGATCTTCTGGCGCACGCGTCGGTCGAGATAGGGGTCGTGTTCATGGCTCTCGTCCTGATCACTGGACCCATATGGGGACGGCCGGTGTGGGGGACGTGGTGGCAATGGGACGCACGGCTGACCTCCACTCTCGTGCTGTGGCTGACCTACGTGGGATACCTATTCCTTAGATCGCTCACTCCGGACAAGGCACGCGCCGGAAGACTCGCTGCAGTCGTGGCGATCATCGGATTCCTCGACGTGCCGCTCGTGCATTTCTCGGTTTACTGGTGGCGGACGCTTCATCCGCAGGGGCCGACCCCCTTCGACCCAGAGCGCGCATCGGGGCTCGGGGTACCAGAGCTGTCCGCCTTCTTCGTGGCGTTGGGGGGGTTCGTCCTGCTGTTCGCGTGGCTGCTCGCCGTCCGAGTCCGCCTCGGGCGCGCCGAGGATCAGCTCGACGCGGCCACGTTACGGCGTGAACGGGGCCGGATGACGGCGCCGAGAACGACAGTTGAGCTGTCCCGGGCAGGCGTCGCGAGCGAATGAGCAACCTCGCGTGGCTGTTCGTGGCGTTCGCCGTCGTGTGGGTCGCTATAGGCGCCTATCTGCTGTCGATCACCACGAGACAAGCGCGCATCGAACGAGACCTGCAAGCCCTCGACGACAGCACTCGTCAGGATTGACTTTCTGTACGTCGTGAGCAGGTCAAATCACTAAAGCGCAAAGGGCGGGCAGCCGCCGAGGCCGTAGGTAATATGACGCCGCAATGAGGCCCGTGGAGCGCTTCTACAAGTTCACCGACCGGCCGATGTCGTGGACGCGCGCCATCCTCACGGGCTTCTTCCTCTGGGTTCTCATCATCCTTCTGCTGGG
>JALZGD010000162.1 GCA_030861205.1 Actinomycetota bacterium | reverse complement strand
CGATCAAGGAATCTCCAGATGACCCCCCGCAGTCTGCATCAACGTGGAGATCGCCGGGATCTTTGGTTACGTTGTCCGCGAATCCCGGGTCATAAATAGAGTCTGACTCGTCACCGTCGTAGACATTGACCGTGTCGCTATTGGCGTTACCACAGGCGCCGTCGTGATCGGTGCACTCGCTGTCACCACAACCCGGCCCATTATCTTCAAGGTGATCTTGGCCATTTCCACCAAATAGATGGTCATCCAAAGCGCCGCCGAACAGGTAATCCATTCCGTCCGACCCCCATCCTAAGTCTTGGTTGTTGCCAAAGTGAAGCTCATCGTCGCCGGGCCCTCCCAGCAACATGTCAGAGCCCGATTCGCCCCAGAGCACGTCGTTACCCCCCTGGCCATGGAGTACGTCTTGACCCTCGGCGCCAAACATCTGGTCTCCCAGACCTTTTCCAAAAGCAGAATCATCTCCGCTATAGAGATAGAAGTACTCGTCGACCTCGGTTCCACGGCAGTGATCTGGGGCATCTGGCTTTCCGTAGTATTTGTTTCCAGTTTTGGTGCACGTCTGCTTGCTGTTGACCAGGGGCGTCAACGGGGAATCGCTGCACGTTGCCGAGACCGACGTCGCAGCACAAACCGTCACGTCTTGATACGCGACGCCGACGGCGCCATACGTGTCGGTCACTCTACCTTCCACGGTGTAGTGCCCTGGTTGGTTATAGGAATGCGACGCTGACTTGGTGTTGTTTGCCGGCGAGCCATCGCCCCAGTCAATTGCGTAGGTCAAGGGGTCGTTCTCCGGATCGGAGCTCGCCGACAAGTTTGCAGTGAACGAGGTCGTCAGATCTCCTTGATTAGGCGAAACCGAGAGGCGCGCCGTCGGCGCGGAATTGCTGAAGTTGACGTGCACGGCGACCGGACTCGACTGGCTCGAGCAGAGCGAGAACTGGTCGCAGACCGTGGCTTTCACATTGAAGTCTCCTGCCGTCGAGTACTTATGGCTCGAATTCTGGGAGCTCGTGTGGCTGCCGTCCCCCCAGCTGACGTCGTACGAGGACATTGGATCACCGTCTGGGTCGCTAGCCGACACCGAGGCCGTGAAGCTCGTTGATCGGTCCCCGCTGGCTGGTGTGACGGTGACAGACGCGGTCGGCGCGGCATTGGTCATCGTGGTGATGCCCTGTGTCTGACTCGATGCGACATCGCGTGTAAAGACATCCTGGACGCCATTGGTATCTTTCGTCGATACGAAATTGCTGGCGGATGACTCAAACGCCACGATCGGCCCGCTATTTGAAATCGCGGAGTGGTAGGTCGCTCCGTTTCCTTGGTTGCCACCAGAAGCGACAGAGACTCGCGACAACGTGCCGTTGAGGGTGTCTTTGAGAAAGGCATCGGGCTGCGCGTTCGTGTCACCAGTGACGAGGTTTGTCGAGTAGGAGCGGAACGCCACATAACGTCCGTCAGGTGACATCGAGGGTGCGTCGCTCAGATCGTTACCCTCGATCCCACTGCCCGTTGTTGAGACGCGGACCGTAGTGGCAGTAGCGAGGTCTCTTAAGAACACGTCGGGCTTGGAGTTGGTATCGCCGGACACCAGGTTCGAAGCCCACGCCTGGAAGGCGACGTAGCGGCCATCCTGGGACATGACCGGGTAGTAGCTACCAAGATTACCGGAAAAGCCGCTAAGTCCAACCGACACGATCGTCGTCGATCCCTGTGTACGGTCTCGCAGGAATACATCCCAATCACCGTTCTGGTCCCAGGGGTGGAGGTTGGAGGCGTAAGATTCAAAAGCCACGTAGCGCCCATCAGAAGAGATGGCAATCTGACGCTCGGAAGTGTCGTTCGCCTGTACGCCATTGGTCGAGATGCTGATGCGAGACGTGGTTTGCGTCTGGAGATCCCGGATGAAGATGTCAGGGACGTTGTTGGTGTCCCCGCTCACGAGATTATTTGCGGCGGAACGAAACGCAACGTAGCGACCGTCGGGCGTGAGCTGAGGATGCTCGCTGATGCCGTTTCCCGGCTGACCTGATGAGCTCACCGACACCAGGGTTGTCTTGTTCTGTTGGAGATCACGAACATAGACGTCAACCGTGGTGTTCGTGTCGTTCGCGGTCAAAGCAGCGAACGAGTGAAACGCCACGTATCGTCCATCTGACGAAATCGATGGGGCATAACTGCCTCCAGATCCCTCGCTGCCATTGTTGTCAACGGAAACTCGCGTGGCAACCCGAGTAACTCGGTCCCGTACGAACACATCTGTACTTCCATTCCTATCGTTGGCCACTAGATTCGACGCGTCGGATTCGAACGCGACATAGCGCCCATCCGAGGAGATCGAAGGAAGTCCGCTGGCGGCATTCGCAATCTCGCTCGGTCGGGATATCGCCGTCAGCGGCCCGGCGCGACCTGCGGAAGTCGCCGATGGAGACGGCGACGGCTCCGATGGTGGCGCGGATGGTCCGGGAGTTGGGCCCGCGTTTGCGACGTTAGGAACGGCAATGAGTGCTGTCGCAAGCACGCCAATCATTGTTCCGAGGACGAGAACCCGATAGATCGGGCGAACCTCTTGGCGCTTCATGTCCCCACTCCCAGCTCGATGGGTCGCGTGCCGAGCTAGAAGTGCCGTATGTCGCTAGCGTCGGTTGGGGTTGACGTTCTCCGTAACCCGTTGCTGTCCTGCAGTCAATTCGAAAGTTTCGGACGACAACTGCGGCGGGCGCGTGCGCGACGTTCGCGATCGCGTCTTGCCCACGAGCCGTTAAGTCCTAATCGCTCGCGCCTCGCGCTCGTCGTCTGTCCTCGATAGCACCGGCCCGGCACGCATCAAGGTCGTTCGTCCTCCTTGCGTCCGGCGCTCCACCTTGACCCCCGCCTCTTTAGCCGGCGCTTCCGCGGGCTCGAAACGACGAGCTCAAGGAGGCGCGATGCGAACCAGTCGACGTGCGATCACTGTCACGGTGGCACCACCGGAGTGGCGGGCACGGTGCCTCAAGGACGCGGTGCGGTCCATCCCCAGCCATGCGCGGCATGCCGACCGGTCGTGGTGGCGCGAGTACGTCTCGCTGATCGAAGAGGGCTACATCGACTGTCCTGGGAGCTGGAGCGAGCGTCACGCGGCGCGGCACATGCGGTGTAAGTGTGGCGAGGACATGGATCTGCGGGCGGTCGAGAAGATCGGGCCGGAGGGCGAACTGATCGCGTACCGGACCTATGCCGTGTGTTCGATGTGTAAGTGGTGGGTTGAGTTCTAACGGCGCGATTTGACTACGCGACCGCTTCCGAACGCACGAGTTTGAAGTGCTGAAGAGCGGCGAACATCTCTCTTGCGGTGTTCTGCTCCAGAACACCGCAAGAGGATGCGTTCTTGATCCTGTCCCTAACTTCTCTTATGCGAATCACTGACACGCCATCGAAGGACGGCGGCAGGTTCACGTCTGCCCGTGCGGATACCGCAACAATCGGTGTCACCTCAGCGACTGATCCATAATTGTGTTGCAGAAGTAGCCGAATTGATCGTGCGCCGCGCCGAGCCTGAGCGACCCATCCACTGAGAACGAAGTCGGATACGCGATCCGAGTCAGTGCTCTTGGTCTCGATCGCTAGAACTCCTCCAGGACCGACGGCAACGTGGTCAACGTCATAGGTGTCGAACCTGATGGGCCCATCCACGAACCAGCCGAAGGATCGCAGCTTCTTGAGTTCCTTTGCCGTCCATCGCTCAGCGTCGCGGCCCTTAATCTGGTTGTAGGTCCCGTCGACTGTTTCGGGAGCCAGCACGAGAAGCAGCAGGGGGAGGAATGCGACGGTCGAGAACGGAATCTTGGCGCCGCTAGTTATGTGTGCTACTACAAGCGCGAGGGCGGCCAGGCACAAAGCAGCGATCAAGAGACGCCACCACATCTTCCGGACGAACACGATGCGTCGGCGAACGATCTGTTCGGTCAGATAAGAACTCCCCATATGACATTATCGGCGAGCCAGCAAGCAAGGCTGAGCGATTCAAGCAGTCAGACGCGCTTCAGCCCGTTCTGCTCACTACGTTGAGGACAGGTCAGCTTCGTCTCCCCCTGCGGCGACCGAGTGAGATCTGCGCACATCCGCCCGCGCGACCATCACCTTCTCTCTTGCGTACCCCAGATTCTGTGCGGTCCGCAGAAGCGCGTCCGTCACCGCATGAATCTCGTCGACCGATACTGGTTTGCTTTCCAATGGCCTCATCCGGAGTCGTAGCTGAGTAGGACGTGACGTAGGATCGGTCACCCACGTAGCGTGAAGCATCGCGTTTCTAGACCCCATTGCCGCCTCCGCCTCGCGAATCGTCTTTCTTAGAACCTCAGTTGCCGAAGCTGGAACCGTTGCCTCTGCTACTGATCGAATCATCCTCGTAATTTGAGCGAACGCGAGAGGACCGGTGATACGCGCTCCTCGATGTTCCTCCACGTCGATGACGGTCCAACAAAGTCTGTGGGCGACATACTCAACCCATCCTGCGGCGACCACGAGGCGTCCCAACGCCTGCGCGTACTCGTCCTCGATCTTCCGCAACTCGAACATTCGATCGAGCGCATGGGACGAAATGCCCCGGCCTTTAAGAGTCATCTTGTCCAGCATTCATCATGCCGCAAGCTCCCGCAGATCGCTGCGTAGCGTGGCCCACGCCTGACTATCACAAACGCCCTTCCGCTCGTGGATGGTGCTGATAGCACCGGCTCGGCACGCATCAAGGTCGTTCGTCCTCCTGCGTCCGGGCGCTCCACCTTGACCCCCGCCTCTTTAGCCGGCGCTTCCGCGGGCTCGAAACGACGAGCTCAAGGAGGCGCGATGCGAACAAGTCGGCGGGCGATCACCGTCACCATGGCTCCAGCGGAGTGGCGGGCGCGCTGCCTGAAGGACACGGTGCGGCCGATCCCCAACCACGCGCGTCACGCCGATCGGTCGTGGTGGCGTGAGTACGTGTCGCTGATCGAGGACGGCTACATCGACTGCCCTGGCAGCTGGAGCGAGCGTCACGCGGCGTGGCACATGCGCTGTAAGTGCGGTGAAGACATGGATCTGCGGGCGGTGGAGAAGATCGGGCCCGAGGGCGAGCTGATCGCGTACCGGACCTATGCGGTTTGTTCGATGTGTAAGTGGTGGGTTGAGTTCTAGAACACGGCTGGCGCGGCGGCCTCTATCGATCGATATCAGAGCTTGATCGTTGGGGAGCTCTCAGCGAGACACCCCACGACGCCCGGCTCATCAAGTCCCTTAAAAACCGCCTCCGCTCGGAAGCGTCCGTGCTGTCGGACCTCTGGCGTGATGTGCCACCAACCGCGTGAACTCGTACGATCACGCGCGACAACGCGGATTTCGTTCCTAGAAACCACCTTGATCAGTTCGACCCAACGATGATTCGTGCACCCATCATCGGATGAGCGAACTCGTCCACCGAAGCGCCCGAGAACTGGGCGATAGCCAATCGATATCTTGGACGCCACGTAGTGATCACTCGGCGCTTGACTCTGTGAGGGCGACGGCGGTGAACTTGTTGTCGGCGATGCGGTCGGCGTCGGAGTCGCTGTTGGCGTCGGGCTCATCACTGCCGTCGCGGATACGCTGGCTGAAGGAGATGTAGCGGGGGTAACGTCGATCGCGAAATGCCCGCGTACGTCGGTCGACGGACCCCCGTTGGAGTTGCGCCAGTTGCCAGACTGATCCTGGGCAACAGGATCGATCGTGTAGGAGCCGTTCGGAGCCGAATTCGGCACCGTGCATTGGCGCGACCACGTCCCGT